>CAZUGW010000005.1:12339-16011 GCA_964620055.1 uncultured bacterium | reverse complement strand
AGCAGACCATCGCTGGTTGATGTGTGCAGTCAATTCGCCGACCTTCAGGCGCTCAAGGGCGAGGTGGGGGACCTCAAGCAGAGCCTCGAGGACCGCAAGCTGATCGAGCGCGCCAAAGGCATCCTCATGCGCGACATGGGGGTCAAGGAGCAGGAGGCCTATTCCTGGCTGAAGCGGGCTTCCAGCCACCACAACCTGAAGCTCGGAGAGGTCGCCCGGCGCGTCGTCTCCCTCGAAACCCACAAGGTCAAGGTCTGATAGCGCACCCGACTTCGCGCTCCTCGCGAAGGACCCTGCGCCGCGGCAGCGAAGTCGTGGTCTATGCCGCGCGCGATCCCACCACAGAGGCCTAAGTTCATCTCGCTGGTGCGCAGACTGGTTCTCCCCGTCGCCCTGCTGGTCGCGCTCTCCGCGGCTCCCGCGCGCGCCACGCAGTCTGTTCCTGTCGGCCCCGGGACTCTGCACAGCCGCCTCTATCAACCCGACGGCCCGTGGGTGATTCACCTCCTCACCGCGGACCTCTCGGATCAGTACCTCGGCGTCGCAACCCTGCTCGGCGGCGGGGCGCAGATGGGTCGCAGCGCCGTCAGCGCCATGCTGGACAACGGCGGCGACGCCTCGCGCAGGCCCATCGCCGCCGTCAACGCCGACTTCTTCGCTCGCGCCGGCAAGAACTACACCACCCTTCCCCTTGGCCTCCACGTGGAGAACGGTGAACTGGTGGCTCTGCCCGATCTCTACCGTTCCGTTTTCTACCTGACAAAGGACGGCCGGGTCGGGATCGAGCGCTTCCGGCCTAGCGCCTGGCTCTCCGGGCCGGGTAGTCTGCTCTATCCGCTCTCCGCCGTCAACCGCCCGCCGGAGACCTCCGAGCTGGCGTTGTTCACGCCGCGCTTCGGGAAGGCGACCCGCGCCGAGGTCGTTACCACCCAGCTCGTGCTCACCGATCTCTCCGGCCCCTTCGTTCCCAACGGTCAGGTGACCGGGCGGATCGCCCGCCGCGCCGTGACCGAGAGCGTGCCCATCCCGCCGAACGGGGCGGTGCTCGCCGCCAACGGCGTCGCGGCCTATGCCCTGCGGAATCTGCAAGAGGGCGACCCGGTGTGTCTTCGCCTCGGTCTCCAGCCCACTGTGGAAGGGATCGCGCAGGCCGTCGGCGGCGGGCCTCGGCTGGTGCGCGACGGAGCCGTAAGTATCGAGTACAAGCCGGAGAGATTCCACGACGCCTTCGCCGCGAACCGTCACCCGCGCACCGGGATCGGCCTGAATGGGAAGCAGTTGTTCCTCGTCACGGTGGATGGTCGTCAGCCAGGCTATAGCGCGGGGATGACGTTGCGCGAGTTTGCCACGCTCTTCGTCAGCCTGGGATGCACCGACGCGATGAACCTGGACGGCGGCGGCTCGACCACCATGGTGATCCGCGGTCAGGTGGTGAACTCCCCCTCCGACGGCCATGAGCGCAAGGTGGCGAACGCGCTGGCGCTGTTCAGCCTCGCGCCCGCGCTCCCGCCCGGCGCGCCGCCTCGTCCGCCGGTGCGGATCACGCTGGAGCCCGACGAGGCCAGCGTCCTCACCTCCGAGAAGCTGATCCTGAAGGCGCAGGGTCTGGACGAGTACTCTGAGCCGACCCCGGTCGCGCCCACCGCGGTACAGTGGGAGGCCTCGCCTGGCCTGGGGACCATCGGCGCAGATGGCGTGTTCACCGGCGGACCGGTCTCGGCCCCTACCTCCGGCCTGGTCACCGCGCGCTGCGGAAGCATGTTCGCCTCCGCTATCGTTAGCGTCGTCCCCGGCCCTGCACGGCTCGCCCTCCTCCCGGCGCGCCTCACCCTTGCTCCCGGCGGCGCGCAGCAGTTCCTCCTGAAGGCCTATGACGGCGACGACAACCTGCTGCAGGTGCCCCCGGATCGCGTCACGTGGAGTTGCACCCCTGCGGGGGCGAGGCTGGACGCGCGCGGCCTGCTTCGCGCGCCCAAGAGTGAGTGCCGCTTCACCATCACCGCCTCCGTGAGCGGGATCTCGACTCAGGCCCAGGTGCTGGTGGGGACGGTCACCCGGAGGCTGGCGGACTTCGAGCAACCCACCGAGACTAGCTTCTGTTCCAGTCCCACCGGCGTCGCGGGCAGCGCCTCGGTGGTTGCCGACCCGCTCAAGCCGACGAACCATTGCCTCCGGCTGACCTACGACTTCTCTACGGTGAGCGAGACCCGCACCGCCGGGGCCGTGCTGAACCTCACGCTCCCGGAGACGCGCACCCTTACCCTCAACGTGCTCGGCGACGGGCAGGGCGGGTGGTTGCGGGCGCGGCTGCGGGACAGCGCCGGCCGCGTCTTCCCCGTGGACCTCGCGAACCGCGTGGACTGGTCCCGCAAGTGGAAGCAGATCACCGGATACCTGCCCGAGGAGGCGGTGTTCCCGGTGACGCTGGAGAGCATCTACGTGTCCGAGTTTCACCCCGACCGCAAGCCCGTCGGCGAGATCCTCCTGGATGACATCGGCGTCGCCGCGCTGCCGCAGGAAGATGCGGGCGCGGCGAGTAATCCTCCTGCTGGGGTGACGCCATGAGCGACCTGCCGGTCTATGTCATCCATCGCACGCCGGAGCCGATTACCATTGACGGCCGGCTGGACGAAGCCGTCTGGTCGCGCCTGGAATCGGTCGGGCCGTTCCGCTTAACGAGCGGAGAGGGTGAGCCGTCGCTGCCCACGGAACTGAAGCTGTGCTGGGACGACACGTCTCTCTATCTCGCCTTCGTCTGCGTTGACACCGACATCTGGGGCACGTACCGGAACCATGACGACCCAGTGTGGGAGGAGGAGGTGGCCGAGGCCTTCCTCTGCTCCGGCGGGGATGTCACGCGCTACTTCGAGTTCAACTTCAGCCCCCACAACGTGGTGTTCGATGCCAAGATTCAGATCCCCGAGAACGGCGACCGGCGGTTCATGCAGGCCCAGCCGGAGTGGATCTGCGCGGGCCTGCGCTCCGCGGCGGAGGTGTTCGGCACGCTGGACGACCCCAGTGATGTGGATGAGAAGTGGGTGGTGGAGGCGGCGCTTCCGTTCGCGCAGATCGGCCGGGAGGGCCGCGCGCCGCAGGAGGGCGAGGAGTGGCGCGGGAACTTCTATCGCATTGACCGGGCGGGCGAGGGCGAGTTCAGTTGCTGGTCGCCCACGCTGGTCCCCAACTTTCACGTCCCGGCCCGGTTCGGCCGGCTGGTGTTCTCCGAGCAAGCCCGATAGGTGGTGGCGTGGTGAAGACCAAGGGGTTCGCGCTGTTCGCCGTAAGCGTAGTGCTATCGCTGAGTTCGCTCGCGGCCGAGGCGCAGCCGCAACGCGAGCGGCCGCACCGCGTCAAGGTGGGATCGTGCGATACCTTCACGATCTGTTCCGAGAACAAGAACCCGAAGTACCAGTGCGTCAGGGCGGCCTCGCCCATCACCGTGGATGGTCGGCTGGACGAGCCGGCCTGGTCGCGCGTGGAGAGCGTAGGCGACTTCCGGCTCACCAACGCCGAGGCCGTACCCACCTATCCCACCGAGTTCCGCGCCTGCTGGGACAGCAAGTACCTCTACCTCGCCTTCATCTCCACCGACCCGAAGATCGTCGCCAAGCAGACGAAGCGGGACGCCACGGTCTACGAGGACGACTGCGTGGAGGCCTTCCTCTCCTCCGA
>CAZUGW010000005.1:0-12329 GCA_964620055.1 uncultured bacterium | reverse complement strand
GCGCTACTTCGAGTTCGAGTTCAACTCGCGCAATACGCAGATGGACGCGTCGGTGGTGTTCGCCAAGACCGGGCGAGAGAAGACGGTGGATTACGGCTGGAACTGCACCGGACTCAAGTCGGCGACGCGGGTGGAGGGGAAGGGCGCGACGCAGAAGTGGACCCTCGAGATCGCCCTGCCGTTCTCCGAGATCGGCCGCAAACACAAGACCCCGGCGGTGGGCGAGGAGTGGCGCGCGAACTTCTACCGCATTGACTATGGGGGCAAGATACCTGAGATGATCTGCTGGTCGCCCACCATCCTCGACCCGCCCAGCTTCCACGTGCCAGAGCGGTTCGGCAAGCTGCTCTTCGTGGAAAAGCGGGCGACGAAACGCGGTCGGTAGCGCGCCTCGATCATGCGTGATTCCCTCGTCCGGCAGAACTCCCCGCGCCTAGGTGATGCGGCGCGGGCTGGGAGTGCCCCGCGGCATCCGGCCAAAGAAAGAGGGCGCAGCAAGGATGAGGGGGTTCCCGCTGCGCCCTAATCGGGTGCGGTGAGCTGGGGAATCACCGCGTCCCGAGGCGGAACTCGAGGCGAGAGCATCGCGCCCTCGCTCGCCCCCTATTATGCCCTGTTGACAGCTTGCTACCTGCGGAAGTGTTGCTGCGTTTGTTCGCGAAATCGCACATGGTCGCAAGAATCTAGCGATTGTACGGTGAAAGGCGAAAGACGGTGTGCGCGCCCGCGAGGCTGAACGCGGTGGCTACCCGGAAGAGATACTGGAAGGAGTCAGCGCGAATTGACACCTTCCGTCAGCCCGACATATACTAGCCGCGGAATCCTTGAGCAGCTATCGAAGAGGTGTCTGGTGCCTCTATACGAGTTTCGGTGCAAGCAGTGCGACCGGGTGTTCGAGCGGCTCTGCCGGATGGGCGAGAACGGCAGGACGCTCGCCTGCGACGCGTGTGGAGCGAAAGGGCCGCGGCGCCTGATGTCGGTGTGCGCGACCCGCGTCTCGGGGAGCAATGGGGGCGAGGCTCACTCCCACTCCGGCTCGCGGTGCGGCGGGTGCGCGTCGCGGAACTGCGCGACCTGCCACTGAGCGCGCGTCCGTAGCGCAGGTTTCGGTCAAGTCCGACCAGAGGTCGGACCCACGGGAGCAAGCCAACGGTGAAGTTCTACGTCACCACGCCGATCTATTACGTCAACAACGTCGCCACGGTAGGCACGGCGTACAGCACTATCGCCTGCGACGCGCTCGCACGGTACCACCGGATGCGGGGAGATGAGGTGCTGTTCACCACCGGCACCGACGAGCATGCGCTGAAGGTGCTTCGCGTCGCCGAGCAGCGGGGGATGGATCCCAAGGCCTATGTGGACGAGATGGCGAGCCTGTACCGAGAGGAATGGCACCGCCTCAACATCAGCTACGATGATTTCATCCAGACCTCCGAGCCGCGCCAGCATCGGGCGGTGCAGGCCTTCATGGAGGCGCTGTACCAGGGCGGCGACCTGTACGAGGGGGTCTACGAGGGCTGGTATTGCGTCTCCGACGAGACCTTCCTCGCGGAGTCGGAACTGGTCGAAGGTCACTGCCCCAACCCCGAGTGCGGCAAGCCGGTGGAGTGGGTGAGCGAGCCGGCCTTCTTCTTCCGGTTCTCGAAGTACGGCGACCGGCTGCTGCAACATATCGCGGCGAACCCGGACTGGCTGTTGCCGGAGTTCCGCAAGAACGAGGCAGTGAGCTTCATCCAGAGCGGGCTGCGGGATGTCTGCGTGACTCGGCGCGGGACCTGGGGCATCCCCATGCCCTCCTCCATCCCGAACTCAGAAGGGCTGGTCGTCTATGTGTGGGCCGACGCGCTGATCAACTACCTCACCTGTGTGGGGTATCCCGATGATCTCGAGCGGTTCGCGAAGTGGTGGCCGGCGGACGCGCACCTGATGGGCAAGGAGATCTTCACGCGTTTCCACGCGACGTTCTGGCCGGCGGCGCTGATGTCGGTAGGGATGGAACTGCCGAGGCTGGTCGCGGCGCATGGCTTCTGGACGGTGGGGGGTCAGAAGATCGCGAAATCCGCGGGCGGCTCGGTGCCACGCCCAGGACCGGTGCTACAGGCGCTGAGAGACGCGACCGGATGCACCGAGGAGCGCGCGGTGGACGCGCTGCGCTACTACGAATTACGGGAGATGACCTTCGGGCAGGATGGCGAGTTCTCTGTGCAGGCGTTGCTGCGCCGCTACGCGGATGACCTCGGCAACGACCTCGGCAATCTGCTGCACCGCGTGCTGGCGATGCTTGGGAAGTATCGCCAGGGCAAGCTGCCCCCGCCGTGTCCGCCGGAGGCGGTGTTGGCGGAGGCCGCGCAGGCTGCCGCGGAGGGCTGGGACCGCGCGCTGCAGACGGTGCAGTTCAGCGAAGGGCTGAAGGCGATCTGGGCCTTTCTGGCGGTGGCGAACCGATATGTGGATCAGCAGGCCCCGTGGTCGCTGGCGAAGAGCGGCGATGAAGCCGCGCTCGACCGGGTGCTCTACGCCTCGGCGGAGGCCCTGCGCATCGCGGCGGTGCTGATCGCTCCGGTGATGCCGAGCACCGCCGATGAAATCGAGCGCCAGCTCGGGCTCGTGGACTGGCCGCGGACCTGGGAGCAGGCGACGCAGTGGGGGCTGCTGCCCGGCGGGCAGCAGATCGGGGAGGCGGCCGTGATCTTTCCGAAACTCGAGGAGTCGAGGAGTCGAAGAGTCGAGGAGTCGAAAGGCGAGAAGCGCATGGTCAGTATCAGGGATTTCCAGAATCTCGAATTGCGCGTCGGCGAGGTTCTTACCGCCGAGCCGGTGCCGGGGGCGAACAAGCTGCTCAAGCTCACGGTGGACATCGGCGCCGAGCAGCGCACCCTGGTGGCGGGGATCGCGCTATGTTACAAGCCGGAGGACCTGATCGGTAAGAAGATCGTGGTCGTCACCAACCTCGAGCCGGCCACGATTCGCGGGGTGCGGTCCGAGGGGATGCTGCTCGCCGGATCGGTGGCAGGAGACGACACGAGCATCACGCTGGTCACGCCGGAACGGTCGCTGCCAAATGGGGCGGTGGTGAAATGAACTCACCACGCCGACGGATGGCTGCTGAATAGTCGCCGTTTTCGTGCTACCATAGATTTGTTGACAGAACCCAGAGGGGATCGAGATGCCCCATGCTCTTCCCAGAGGACTGCGAGCGCAAGCAGTGATTGGGGCCTTTGAGAAGGCCGGCGGCGTGCGGCGCCCTGGCAAAGGAAGCCACGTGAATATCAAGATGCCCGGCGGCCAGTTGATTACGATCCCAGGTCATGGCGAGGTCAAGGTGGGGCTGCTGCGCGCCGCGATCAAGCGATCTGGGATGTCCGTTGGTGAGTTCGTAGAGTTGCTCGGGAGGTAGCCATGGACTACACCGTACTGGTTCATCCGGCGGAAGAGGGCGGGTACTGGACCGAAGTGCCGGTGCTTCCCGGCTGTTTCTCGCAGGGCGAAACGGTCGAGGAGGCGTTGGCCAACACCAGAGAAGCGATCGCGCTTCACATCGCGGCCCTGCGGGAAGAGGGGCAAGACGTCGGGGGAGATGACGGCCTCCTGATCGGGCGGGTCAACGTCGCCGCTTGATCCCCTCGTGGCGGCGTCCCGGCTGGTCAATCACACGCTTCCCATGCGGATTGGGCGCCGTCCAGAGCCTTGTCCGTTGCGCCGAGCCGGAGGTAGGATTCAACGGAGGGGAGGTTGGTTCCTCTTGCCAGAGGGCGAATCACCGACTCGCTCCTATTGCATCGGCGTCGGCTGCTCCACCCTCACCGTCACCTTCACCTCCGTACTGCGCAGCAACCTGATACCCTTGGGAGCCTCGAGAGGCAGTTCCTCGGTGGTATCGGTGGTGAGGCGGTCGAGGGGGAGGTCCGCAGTTTCCACAAACCGGACATCGGAGACCTCGTCCTCGGGGCCGGCGATGGTGACCACGGGAGGCGTGACCTGCACGGAGCTGATCCTCACCCCGGCGGGGGGAGCGCCGACGGTGTGAACCACCACCGGCACGGTGCGGGCGCTGGTGCGCTGGTTGACCAACACCCAACCCCACAGAACCAAGGCGAGCACGAAAGCGGTGATCTTCAGCCCGAGGTTTCTAGGCAGCACGCTCGCGCCTCCCAATCCTCAGCCGCGGCGTGCGATTCGGCGGTGTCAAGATGCCCAGTAGTCGCTGCTTGAGCGTGTCGGAAGTGAGGTTGCCGTAGAGCCGCCCCTCGAAGGCGAGAGAGATGGCGCCGGTCTCTTCGGACACGACGAGAATGGCCGAGTCGGTGGTCTCGCTCAGCCCCAGGGCCGCCCGGTGCCGGGTGCCGAGCAGGCCCCGCACATCACGGCGCTCGGCCAGGGGAAGCAGGCAGCCCGAGGCGACGATGCGATCGCCCCGGACCACGGTCGCGAGATCGTGCAGAGGGGTGCCGGGGTAGAAGAGCGTGCGCAGCAGGTCGGCGGAGACTACCGCGTCCAGCCGCCGGCCGGTCTGGATCACATCGTTGAGGCCCACCTCGCGCTCCACCACGATCAGCGCCCCTACGCGCTCGCGCGCGAGCTGCCGCGCGGCGTACACCAACTCCTCTACCAGTTGCGTGATCTGCTCCTGGCGCATGGAGGTGAAGCCTGCGCCGAAGATGTGGCCACGGCCGATCTGCTCCAGGGCGAGGCGCAATTCCGGCTGGAAGAGGATGATGAGAGCGATCACGCCGGGCAGAAGCGCCTGCTGGAGCATCCAATTGAAGGTGGTGAGATGGAGCGCACCGGTGAAGAAGATCATCGCCACCAGGATGGAGAGGCCCTTCACCAACTGCACCGCCCGCGTGCCGCGCATCAGCCGCAGCACGTAGTAGAGCGCGATGGTCACGAAGAGAATGTCGAGCACGGAGATCCAGGTGAAATTCTGAACCACCGTCTGCCAGAACGTCTTCAGCTCGACGATCATCTACCCATCCCGGTCCTTGACTTTTGATCTACTCACCGGTTTGCTACTCCTGGCGATGCTGGAGCGCCTCTTTGAGCTTGCGATGCGTCTCGGCCAAGGCCTCCGGCACGACGCGGGTCTGCGCGGTGGCGGCCATGAAATTCGTGTCCCCGCTCCAGCGCGGCACGACGTGCACGTGGACATGATCGGCGAACCCGGCCCCGGAGCAGGACCCGACGTTCACCCCGATGTTGAAGCCCTCCGGGCGCATTGCCAGGGTCAGCGTCTCCATCGCGATGCGGATGCCGTAGAGCAGCTCGCTCGACTCCTGGGGGTCCAGGCTCAACGGGTCGCAGGTGTGGCGGTAGGGAGCCACCAACAGATGCCCCGTGTTGTAGGGGAAGGCGTTCAGCATGATGAACACCCTCTCCCCCCGATGGAGGATCATGGCCTCCTCATCGGACAGGGCCGGCTTGTTGCAGAAGATGCACCCGTCGGGTTTTTCAGCAGTCACGTAGCTCATCCGCCACGGCGCCCAGAGATGGTTCACCGCAGCCTCCTTCGTCTTGATGGGCGGGCCGCAATCAAAGCTCCCGGGTAGCTGGGGGGCCGGGAGCGATGGTCCGACTACGGCCTCACCCTATTCGATGATACCGCGGCTCGCGCCGGAGGTCAAACCACCTAACGGCCGCCCCAGGTGACCAGCTTCCCTGTGCGCGCCGACTTGTAGATCGCGTCCAACATCTCCACCACGACGACGGACTGAGAGCCGGGCGAGATGGGTTCGGTTCCCTTCACAATGCAGCGGATGAAGTGATCGCACTCGCCGAAGTACCCGTCAATGTTCGGCGGGGTCGGAGTGACGTCGAGCTTAGCGTCGCCGGCCATCTCGTAGAGGGCGAAGTCGGGGTGGATCTGCGCGCCGCCCTTGGTCCCCAGGACGCGCGCCAGGAAGGTGTCTCCCGTGTGCGCGGCCCAGGAGGCCTCGAGGCTGATGGCGGCCCCGTTCTTGAAGCGGATCAGCGCGGAGGCCAGGTCCTCGACGGTGAACTTCGCGGGGGCGTATCCCACTCCCCAGTTGCCCAGGCCCTGACCGCTCTTGCCGAGCAGGTCGAAGGTGACGCCGAAGGCGGAGACGGGCTGCGGGCGGCCCATCAGATACCACAGCAGGTCGAGCACGTGGACGCCGATGTCCAGCAGCGGGCCGCCGCCGGCCTGTTTCTTATCCTGGAACCAACCCTTAGGAATGCCGGTGCGGCGCAGCAGCATCGCCTTACCGAAGTAGAGATCGCCGAAACGGCCGGCGTCAATCATCTTCTTGAGCGACTGCGCGGCTCCGCTGTGCTTGCCGGACTTCAGGGCGGCGACGGACTGGGGCATATGGCAGTCGTTCGGGGTGCACACGGAGACCGCGTCCACGAGATCGCCCTTCAGCATCTCGCGGTAATCGGTGAAGACGTTCGGGAGGCCGAACTTCGCGCCCGCGTCCTTGGCGCGACCCGCATCAACATCGCAGACCGCGACGAGTTCGCAGTCCTTCACGGCTTGGTAACTGCGGAAATGGGCCGGCCCGATAAAGCCCGCCCCGATCACCCCGACACGCACCTTCTTGCTCATCCCACGACCTCCCGTTGCGAATGCTCTGACGCCAATTACTTCGGCGCGTCCTCCGCACTCCCTTTTCGGCGCATCGCGGCGGTCGTCTCCTGGGCGTTGTGGGGGAGGTGCTTAATGACGAGGCCCTCGTACTCGGCGGAGAGGACCCGGCGCGCGGTGCGCTCGTGCTCGCCGCGGCGGGGGGTCATGTACTTGATGGTCATGATGGCCGGCGCGCCGGGCTTGAGCATGGGGGCGAGGCGGCAGAGCAGGGCCGCGGCGTCGGCCGGGTCAACGTTCATGTCGCACGTGAGGAGATCGAAACACCCTTGGAACTCCGGGCGGTCCAGCAGTTCCTCCGCGCGCACCTTCAGGTGCTCCACGTTAGGGAGCGCGGCGACGCTCGGGTCGAGTTCAGCGGGATCCACCGCCACCACCCGCGCCGCGCGCTCCGCCAGCACCGACACCCATCCGCCCGGCGCGGAGCCCAAGTCGAGCACCCAGGCGTCGGGAGGAAGTGTGATCGCGAACTCGGACAGCGCCTCCTTGATCTTCCACAGGGCGCGGTTGAGGGGCCGCTCGCCCGGAGCGTACTTGCGCGTGACTTTGAGTTCCTTCACGAGCATGTCGTCCGGGCGGTTCGCGCCGAGGTAGGCAATGCTCTGATAGACCTGAATCGTCACCTGCCAGTCCACGGGCGGGGTGATCTCGCCCACTCCGCCGGTCAACTCCTGCAGTCGGAATGCGACGGCGCGCTCCAGGTCGCGGGCAGACCAGTCGTGCTGGCCGCGGCGCTGCGCGCGGACCAGAAATGTCTCGCCTGATTGCAGTCGGCCGATCGCGGCGACGGCGTCGGCGATCGCGGCGAACCCGCTTGTGTCCACCGTCACCGGCGTGGAGGCCTGCACGGGAAAGACCTTGGCGACGAGCCGCGTCTCGGCCTCGCGCAGGCGCGCGATCACCTCCGCCTCCTCCAGGTCGGAGTACAGGATGAGGTTGCCCTTGAGCACGAGCGACTGCGCCCGGCAGCCGGGCAGGAGCTTGCGCAACTCCAACCGCGCTTGGCCGTCAAACCCCGCGGAGGTGGTGATGATGAACGCGCTGCACGCGCCCTGGTAGAAGGAGGAGAGAGCGGTCATGGGGATTCCTCTTGGGCGAGGGAGGGGAAGCGTGTGGCAATGCGGGCACGCAGCCGCCTCAGCTTCCTCTCATCGAGGGCCGCGCCGAAGGAGTGGGTCCTGCCTCTGTACTTGAACGACATGATCCCTTCCTCACATACTCTCAGGTCGCACATCCCGCTGAGGTCGAAGACCTGCCGGCGGCGGGGGAAAAGCCAGAAGCGCCGCACTATCGTGAACGAGGTCGTGTCTATCTCGATCTCCTCCCGCTTGGAGTGAGCGAAACCATACGCTCTGATGACGACGATACCGCCGACAGTCCAGCAGATCAGCCAGGCTGCTATGAGCACGTTCGTGAGCAGGTATCCGGGAGGAGAGGTGATGAGAGCGTACGGCGCCGCCACCTCCCCGACTACCCACCCGATGAGCCAGATGGATAGGAAGATGGTCAGGTCCAGGTTTCCCACACCCGGGATGGTGATGCGCATCTTGCCATCCTCTTCGGAGACAGTCGCCCTTGGCTCGGGTGGCTCTGTATCGTGGCCGTGACGCTTCCCAAAGGGGAGAAGTCGCCGAAGGAGGGAGATGCCTCCCGCGGTCCAAGCTATCAGCCATCCTACCACGAACGCCCTCGCAAGCAGCGGCTGGTCGGGGTCGGGTTCCATGAGCATGTACGCCCCCAGTGCCCAGCCAGCGGGCCAGGCGAACGCGATGACGATCAGGGACAGGCAGCGGGCGCCAGGGATAGTAGCACGCCCCCCGCCGTCCTCCTCAGAGACGGTGGCTTTTGGCGGGGGTGGCTCTGGGGCGTCTCTGTCAGACATGGCGCGTACTCCCCACAGGTTGCTTGCCCGCATCATACCTCAAATCCCCTTGGCGCGAAAGCCCACCACGAGCCCGCGCGGGAGGAGCGTACAATGCAGCCCGATGGGGAGGACCTAAGATGAGCCGGCTTCCGCCGCTGCTCTTGCTGATTGCGCTGTTGCTCCTGGTGACCATCGCCCCCGCGCGGTCGGAGCCGGTGGTGTGGGTGGCGCCGAGCCTGGTGCGCGTGGGGCCGGAGGACTCGCCCAAGGAGCAGAAGCAGATCACGCTCTATTCCGCGAAAGGCGAGTACGAGTCGTTCCAGATCATCGTCCGCGCGCCGAAGGGCGGGCTGGCGAACGTGAACGTCACCGGAGGCATTCCAGGAGCGAAGGTGACGCTCTACCGCGAGCACTACGTGTTCGTGCGCGACAGCAGCCCGAGCTCGCCCGGAGACCACAACCCCCCGCTCCCCGCGGGCTGGTATCCCGACGGTCTGATCCCATTCGCGGATGCCAGCGGCCAGGACCTGCGCGGGGCGGAGTTGGACGCGGTTCCCTACAATCTTGCCGCGGGCAAGAATATGGTGGTGTGGGTGGACGTGTACACCCCGCGTGAAGCGAAGGCGGGTGACTCTCGCGGCGCGTTCACGGTCACCAGTGGTGAGGGGGAGGCGACGGTGACGGTGACCCTCCACGTGTGGGACTTCGCCCTGCCTGTGAAACCCGCCCTCAAGTCCTGCTTCCTGTTCTGGCCGGCCGAGCAGCGGGGCGCGGGAAGAGACGTGACCGAGCAGGACGAGGAGTTGCTGCGGCATCGCCTGATGCCCATGACGGTGGACCCCGCGAACGAGCGGCGCTTCATGGACACACTCGGCTTGAACAGCACCAACGCGGGCTTCTGGAGCGGGGCCGATATGAAGGCCAGCACGATGAAGCCCGCGCCCTCCGCGGACGCGTGCCGGCAAGCCGCGGCGCGACACCAGAAGGGCCTCTTCCTTTACAACTACACCGCCGACGAGATCGGGCCGAATCCCAAGTTGCACGCGCCGATGAGAGAATGGGCGCGCAATCTGCACCAGGCCGGCGTCCGTAACTTGGTGACCATGGCCCCGATTTCCGAGCTGTACAGCGATGGTTCTGGCCGCTCGGCAGTTGATGTGTGGGTGGTGCTGCCGAAGATGTACGATGAGTCAAAGGGTCGGATCGCACAGGTGATGGCGAAGGGAGACGAGGTCTGGTCCTACAACGCGGTGGTGCAAGATGCGTATTCGCCTAAGTGGGAGCTGGATTTCGCGCCGATCAACTATCGCGTCCAGACGGGGTTCATCAACCAGAGCCTGGGATTCACCGGGCTGCTCTATTGGCGGGTGGACAATTGGTCGCGCGATCCCTGGCATGACGTGTACGCCTATCCCGCCTACCCCGGCGAGGGGCTGCTGGTCTATCCCGGCCGCCAGGTCGGAGTGCCCGGCGTGGTCGCGTCCATGCGGCTGAAGTACCTGCGCGATGGGGTGGACGATTACGACTGCGTCGCGCTCCTGAAACAGCGCGGACTCGGCGACTGGGCGCTGGGCGTGGCGCGAGAGGTGGGGGCCGACTGGACCCGGTGGACCCGCGACCCGGAGGCGTTGGAGACGGCCCGGCGGCGGTTGGGGGACAGGTTGTCAGCCAAGTGACGCGCGTCGCGTACAGACGCCCCCGCATGTACGCGCGCCCGCCCTCGACAGTCGTTTGCTCAGGTCAGGACTGCCCCATACTGATCTTGGAATGGTGCAATCGGTGCAACGGAGGTTAGAGACATGTCCTACCTGATGAGGATTGACCCATTTCGCGGTTTGACTCGCATGCAACGCGAGATGGACCGGTTGATGCGCAACTTCCTGACCCCCGCGGAAGCGGGAGTGGAAGTGGAGGAGGGGATTCGGGTGCCCTCGGTGGATGTCTCCGAGACTGACACCGAGGTCGTCGTGAAGGCCGAGGTCCCAGGGATCAGCAAGGAGCAGTTGGACATCGAGGTCCTGCCCGACCTGCTGTCCCTGAGCGCGGAGGTCGAGAAGGAGCATGAGGTGGAGGGTCGGGTGTTCCGACGCCGCGAGCGGGTGTGGGGGCGCTTCCAGCGTGACATCCCGCTCCCGGTGGAGGTGAAGCCGGAGGCGGCCAACGCCAAGCTCGAGAACGGGCTGCTGGAGATCCACCTACCAAAGACCGAACAGGCCAAGGCGGCCGCCCCGAAGCGAATCCACGTGAGCTGAGACCGGTCCCGACTCCGAGAAGCTAACGGCAACAGAGGGTGAGGCGCAAGCCTCACCCTCTGATCTTAGCGTCTGGTTACCCGCCCTTTTGTTCGAGCAGGCGCTGGACGAACTGGTGGTACTGCTCCGCGTTCAGCAGAGAGCGCGTCTCGCAGGGATCGGTAAGCTCGATCTTCGCCATCCAACCAACGCCATAGCAGTCCTGGTTGATCTGCTCCGGCGCGTCGTCCAGGCTGGTGTTCGCCTCGGCCACGCGACCGGTCACGGGCGACTGGACGTCGGCCACCGCCTTCACCGATTCCACGCTGCCCAGCGGTTCGCCGCGCCGAGTCTCGTCGTCGGGGCGAGGGAGTTCGACGTAGACGATATCGCCCAACTGGTTCTGGGCGTAGTCGGTGATCCCCACGGTGGCGACGCCCTCCTCGATCCTCGCCCACTGGTGCGTCTCGCTGTACAACAGATCCCCAGGATACACTGCTATCCTCCTCGCTGTTCGGGCGTCGCGGTCACTTCCCCCACGCGTCCGGTTGGAAACCTCCTGGCCGCGCGCTCGGGTATCGCTCCGGCGCGCCGGCTCAGGCGGCGTTATGATAGCACGCTCGCCTGCAAGTGAACAAGGAGTCTGGCCATTTCGGGCGGCGGCGGGCAGGAAAAAGTCATCTGCTGGCCGGTCACGGGGTGCCGGAAGATGAGCGACTGGGCGTGCAGCGCCTGGCCGGGCAGGGCGCGCACCAGCGCGAGCGTCGGTTTGTCCAGTTCCAACTCCAGGCGCCTCGCCACCCGCCTCCCATACACCGGATCGCCCACCACCGGGTGGCCGACATGGGTGAGGTGGACGCGGATCTGATGGGTCCGGCCGGTGAGCAGCTTCGCCTCCACCAACGTCATGTGGGCGAAGCGGACCTGCACCCGAAGGTCGGTGACCGCGGTGCGCACCATGCGCCCTTCCTTGAGGGCCGTGACGGCGGCCATGCGGGTCCGCGCGACCTCGTGGCGCGCGATGGGGACCTCGATGAGGAGCCGGTCCTCGCGAATCACACCCCAGGCGAGCGCCAGATAGCGGCGCTCCATCTCCCGGTCGCGCACCTGGCGGGAGAGCTGCTCGTAGGCCTCCGGCGTCTTCGCCACCACCATCACCCCCGAGGTGTCGCGGTCCAGGCGGTGGACGATGCCCGGACGGAAACTCTCCCCGCCCGCCAGCGTGGGGACATGGGCGAGCAGCGCGTTCACCAGCGTCCCCTCGGTTCGCCCCGCGCCAGGGTGCACGGCCAGACCGGGGGGCTTGGAGAGCACGATCACGTGCTCGTCCTCGAAGAGGATGGTCAGAGGCCGGCGCTCCGGCCGGGGGGTCGTCTCCGCCTCGGGGGGCAGTTGGACTTCCACGCGCTCCCCCAGCTCCAGCTTCCGGCCGGGCTTGGCCGGCCGGCCGTTCACTCTCACCTTGCCCTGTTTCGCCAGCTTCTCGACCTGGGAGCGGGCCAAGGAGGTGTGATGGGCAACGAACACGTCGAGCCGCACTCCCCCATCGCCGGCTTGCACCTCCAGTGTCTGAGAAGCCTCTGGCACTAGGCCGCTCCGGGTTCGGCCGGGAGGCGCTGGTAGCGGACGCCCG
>CAZUGW010000004.1:0-29807 GCA_964620055.1 uncultured bacterium | reverse complement strand
CGCGAGACGTCCCATCCGATCACCGATCCATAGATGTCGCCAGTCCCGAGGACCTCGATCGAACCGTAGTACTCCCCCTGCCTGTCGGGGCCGTTGTAGGCGAAGATCTGACCGTAGAAGTCTGTGCCGCCGTTCATCTTGAGCACGCGCGCGGAGCCGTCGAAGATATGGAAACGGTCGGCGTCCTGGGAGGTAAAGAGCATGCTGCCGTTGATAGTGTCGGCGCTACCCGTTCCGCCGGAGGGGCCGATCCAGATATTCACCACTCCGGCCAGGGAGTCCACCTTAATGGTATTGTTGGAGGGGAGGGACACCTCCTCAAAATAGTAATCGCCAGGGGGAAGAACGATCATGCCATCGTCCTTGAAGGTGTGGTTGTCGAGGGCGAAGCCCTTGATCTGCACCTTCGCCCCCAGGCTGTCCACGATCTTGTCGTTGTCGTTGTGGCGCTTGAAGTAGTCTAAGGTCTGCGGCGGGACGGCGCCGTACTTCTCCTCCGCGCGGCGGCTGGCATAGTCGTTCACCGTCGGCCAATACTCCGGCAGGGGAGCGTGGTAGACCTCGCCCGCGACGAGGTCGGTCACGTCATCGCCCGTGGCTGAGCCGCAGTACCAGAAATTGCCGTCGAAGCTCGGGCCACCGTGGACATCCACCAGGCCGTTGCTGCCGGCCGCGCCGAGAATGGCGGCGTTGCCGCCCACGTTCAGTTCGTTGATCCCGAACAGCGAGTATTGGCCGAGGTAGTCCGGGGCGCCATTGGTCACCAGCCGCACTGTCCGGCTCACCCCGTCCACGGCGCCGACACCGATGACCCGCAGGTCGGAGGGCGGGACCCAGGTCCCGCCGTCGGGGTACGCCTCCACGTGCACTGTGAAGAACCGGCCCGACCCAGGCGGGACTTCCACCGTGCGCGGCGACTGGTCGGCGGCACCGTGGTCATAGCTGATTTTCCACAGCTCCCAATTGATTCCGGCCTCGGCCAGGTTCAGGGCGTTGGCATAGGAGCTGTTGGTCTGGCTGAGCGCGAGATGGGACGCGCTGAGCAGGAGAATCCCGCTCAGCAGGGCGCTGATAATCGCGGTCACCACGAGCGCCAGGACCAGGGCCATCCCCCGAGAGCAGCGGTATGGATTACTCATCGCGTGCCTCCTTGCGGCGCGTCGCACTACGCGCACAGGTCCGACCGGGGGAGAAGCGCGCGGCCCCTCCCCCGGCGGCCGAACAGTATCGCGTTTACTGGGAGTCCACGCCGGGCGTGAAACTCCCGTGGGTGGCATCGCGATTGCAGGTGATCGTGATGCCCGTGACCAGTCCGCCGGTCTCCAGCACCTCCACCGTGTAGTCGTCGAGGGTGGCCAGGTCGGTGTCCGAGGGACACTGCGGCAAGGCCTGCAGGTCCTCGGTGGGGCCGATCAGGAGTGAGAGGTCGGAAGTAGAGCCGGTGACCGGGACATAGGTGTGCCCGGCGCTGCGGACCCGGTGGGCCTGCTCCGCGTTGGCGACGGTCTGCATGTTGCTGCGGCAGGTCTGCCGCTCGGAATCGCGGACCGCCCGTAGGTAGAGCGGAAGCGCAATCGCCATCAACACGGCCAGGATGAGGATCACTACCAGCAACTCGATCAGCGTGAAACCGGAGCGTCCTCGGAACAGCTTCATCTCGCCTTTCCTCCACAAGGGTATTTGACTTCGCATCTCTTGCCGCCACGCCCACGATCCCCCGACCCACCTTCCGGCTCGTTCCACCCCCTTTCCGGTCAGGTCCCCGCGGCTCTTCACCGATGAATCACGGCGGCCAGGGTGAAGATTGGCATGTACAACGAAATCACTATGGCGCCGACGATCCCTCCCAGGACGATGGTGAGCACCGGTTCCATGAGCGCCGTGAGACGCCGGACCGAGTGCTCGATGTCGCGGTCGAAAAAGTGCGCGATCTTATTCAGCATCCCCTCCAGATCCCCGGACTCCTCGCCGGACTGGACGAGGCGAGGGACCAGATTCGGGAAGCGGTGGCTGGCCCGCAGCGGTGCGGAAAGCGACGCGCCGCGGGACACCTCCTCCGAGATCTTCTTGACGGCGACGGTGAACTCGGCGTTGTTCGCCACCCGGGCCGAAGTCTCGAGCGCAGCCAGCAGCGGCACGCCCGCGCCGACCAGTGCGCCCAGGGTGCGAACGAAGCGCGTGACGACGATCTTGCGGATGAGCCGGCCCAACAGGGGCAGGCGGAGCTTGGCGCGGTCCCAGAGCATCTTGCCCTTCTCGGTGGCGATGAAGGCGCGAAACCCGAGCCCCAGGCCGGTCAGCCCGAGCAGCGCGATCCACCAGAAGTGCGAGACGAACATGCTCACCGCGATGAGGGCTTGAGTGGGGGCGGGCAACTCCGCGTGGAACTGCGTGTACACCCGCTGGAAGACCGGGATCACGCAGAGCAGCATGAAGGTGACCACCCCGGCGGCCACCAGCAGCACCGCGAGGGGATAGACGAAGGCCGACTTGACCTTTTCGCGCAACTCCATTTCCTTGTCGAGGTTGTCGGCGATGTTGTGCAGGCTGGCCTCGAGCACTCCGCCGATCTCGCCGGCGTGCACCAGCGCCACGAACAACTCGGGGAAAACCCTCCGATGCCGGGCCAGGGCCTGGCTGAAGGTAGAGCCGGCCTGAATGTCCTGCGTCACCTTCATCACAGCGCGACGGAGGGCCGGGTTGTCGGTTTCCTCGATCAACTCGTGCAGGCACTCGAGGATGGGAATGCCCGCCGACACCATAGCGGCGAGTTGCTGGCTGAACACGACCAGATCGCCGAGCTTCACCCCGCGCAGCCGGGCGAGTCGGTCCCGCAGCGCCTCCCGCTCCACCCGCTCGGTGAGCGAAACCACGTAAAGGCCATTGTCCCGCAACTCCCGACGGACGATCACTTCGTCCAGGCCGGCGGTGGTGCCGGTGACGAGCCCGCCGTCAATATCGCGCGCGAGATAGCTGAAAACTGCCATCCGAGTCTAGTCCTCCTCCACGTAGATCACGCGCAGAATCTCCTCCGCCGTCGTGACGCCCTGAAGCACCTTCTGCAGCCCGGCCTCCGGCATGATCTGCATCCCCTCCGCGCGGGCCTGCTCCCGCAGGGCGACGGTGGAGGCGCGGACCAACACCAACTCGCGGAGACGGTCGGACATCCGCATCACCTCATAGACGGCCGCCCGCCCGCGGTAGCCGACGTGATTGCACTCCTCACAGCCCTGACCGCGCGCCAGTTCCGCCCTCGGCGGGAGGGTCATCCCGCTGCGCTGGAGCGAGGCCAGGGTCTCCGCGGAGGGCCGGTACCACTGCCGGCAGTTCGGGCAGATCACCCGCGCCAGGCGCTGGGCCAGGATGCCGATCACGGAGGAGGAGATGAGGAACGGTTCCACCCCCATGTTGCCGAGCCGGACCAACGCCCCGGGGGCGTCGTTGGTGTGCAGGGTGCTGAATACCAGGTGGCCGGTGAGCGCGGCCTGCACCGCGATCTCGGCCGTCTCCAGGTCGCGAATCTCGCCCACCATGATCACGTCCGGGTCCTGGCGCACCATCGTGCGCAGCCCGCGGGCGAAGGTCATCCCCACCTTGGAGTTCACCTCCGTCTGGGTGATGCCGGCGAGTTGGTACTCCACCGGGTCCTCGATGGTGATGATGTTCCGAGTCGGGTCATTGATCGTCGCCATGGCGGCGTAGAGCGTGGTGCTCTTGCCCGAGCCGGTGGGTCCGGTGACCAGGGTCATCCCGTAGGGCCGGGCCAGCAGCCAGCGAAACAGATCCTGTTGCTCCGGCAGAAAGCCCAGCTCCTCGAAGGGCAGGCGCATGGAGCTCTTCTCCAAGAGGCGCATCACGATTTTCTCGCCGAAGATGGAGGGCATGGCGGAGACGCGCAGATCGTACTCCTTGCCGTGGGCGCTGAGGCCGATCCGCCCGTCCTGGGGCAGGCGGCGCTCCGCGATGTTCATGCGCGCCATGATCTTCACCCGCGACACCACCGCGGCCTGATGGTCTCGCGGGATGGTCATCTGGTCATAGAGCAGCCCATCCACCCGGTAGCGCACCCGCATGTCGCCCCGCTGCGGCTCCAGATGGATATCGCTCGCCCCCAGGTTGACGGCCCCACTGATTACCGAGTTCACCAGGCGCACCACCGGGGCGTCGGCGGCGAGCAAGGAGAGTTCCTCGGTGCTCGGCTCCGCGGCCGACTCGCCGTTGGCGGCCCTCTCCGCATCAATCTCCCTGATCGCCTGCTCGGCCTGGCGCCGAGAATCGAAGTGAAGGTTGATCGCGGCGTGCAAGTCTTTTTTTTGTATTAGCACGGCCGCCACCGGGAGGCCGCAGATCAGCTTGAGATCGTCGAGCACGGAGAGGTCGAGCGGATCGGCCATCGCGACGTGGAGCCGCCCCTCCTCCACTCGCAGGGGCATCACTGTGTGCTGGCGGAGGAAGCTCTCGGGGACGAGGTCCACTACCTGCCGCTCCACGTCGCAGTCCCGCGGGTTGGCGTACGGCATGCCCAACGCCTCCGCCAGCACGGGGCCGACCTCGCGCGTCTTGACCAGCCCCAGCGCGACCAGGGTCTCCCCCAGGAAGCGTCCGCCCCCGGCGGACTGGGTGGATAGCGCCTGCTCTAGCTGCTGGCGCGTCACCAGCCCTCTCTCCACCAATCGCTCTCCAAGCCTTAACGCTGGCGCTTGGCCGCGCGTGCGAACGGAATCCATACCCGCTCCTTACATGTCCGCGGGAAGAGAGGAGGTGGCTACCGAATGACGCCGAGCAAAGACCCCCTGACCCCATGAACGATACGACGCTGTTCTCCCCACCGCCACGCATTGTACAGCACTCCTCGCGCCCCCCCCTGTCCAGAAGTCAGACAAGCCTGCCGTCCCTACGGCCAAGCACACTACATCGAGTAGGGACAGCGATAGTCGAAGCTAGGTGATACGGTCTGCTGAGGAGGAAAGAAAGCGTCTTCAGGTCGTGCAGAACCGTGTCGCGCTCTTCGCACGCGCTCTGTCGAAAAGAGCTTCCGCCTCGGTCGAACGCGGAGCGGGCAGGGCGCACGTCGCGCCCTGCCCGCAGACCTTCGCGCGCCATCGCGCGGTGCTTACGCCTCCGTGCCCTTGGCAACGTCAGCTTGCGGCGCTTGCGGCGACTGGGCCGCGGCCGACGCCACCCCCGGCAGGCGCTGGACGATCTCCTGGAGCTTCACGCCGGTGAGGGCCTCGATCACCGCGGGGATTTGGGCGATGATGTCCGCCACGTCGCGGGTCACCTTGCTCGCTCCCGCCCCGGTGTGCCCGTCACCGCCGGCGGAGATCACCACTATCTTCTCCATCTTGGCCAGCGGCGCCGACACCGCAGAGGCGATCTCGGGCAGCTTGTCCACGAACATCTGCGTGATCGCCGCCTCGTTGTACTGACGCCAGGCGTCGGCCTTCTTTGCCATGGCCTCGGCCTCGGAGAAACCCTGGGCCTTGATCACGTCCGCCTGCGCGAGACCGCGGGCGCGGTTGGCGTCGGCCTCCGCTGTACCGATGGCGCGGGTGGCCTCGGCCTGGCCGGAGGCGGTGGTGCTGAGGCGGTACTGCTCGGCCTCGGCCAGGGTCTGGATCCGCTGGCGCTCGGCCGAAGCCGGCTTCTCGATCGTCGCGACCAGCTCTTTCTCCCGGCGCAGGATCTCCTTCTCCTGGACCTCGATCTGCTTCTCTTTCTCGATTACCTGGACCTGGACTTCCTCGGCGCGCACCGCCTGCTGGGTCTTGAACTTCTGCAGGTCATAGGCCAGGTCGGCCCCGGCCTGCTTCTCCTGGACCGAGGCCTTGTACTCCGCCAGTCGCATCTCGTAGTCCCGGTTCGCCTCGGCGATTTTCGTTTCGGCCGCGATCCGCGCGATCTCTCCGGCCTGCTTCGCGGCGGCGGAGCGGATGTTGGAGTCTCGCATCGCCTCCGCCTCCCCGATGGTGGCATCCCGCTTCACCTGGGCGATGCTCGGCTTACCCAGGGCGTCCAGGTAGCCGTGCGAATCCCGAATGTCGCGGATCGTGAAGGAGTCAATCACCAGACCCATGTTGGCGAGGTCGCTGGCTGAGACCTCCTGCACTCTCTGCGCGAACATGTCCCGGTTCTTATAGACCTGCTCCACCGTCATCGTGCCGACGATCGCCCGCAGGTGCCCTTCCAGGGTCTGGAGGGCGATGTTCGCCACCTCCTGCCGGCTCATTCCCAGAAAGCGCTCCGCCGCGTTCCGAATCGCCAGGTCGGTGCTCTGTACCTTGGTCTGCGCTACCCCATCCACGATGATGGGCACGCCGGCCTCGGTGTAGACCTCCGGCGTCTTCACCTCCAGGGTCATCAGCTCGAGCGACAAGAGATCCACGCGCTCGAAGATAGGCCACACGAACGCGCCGCCGCCCACGCGGATGCGGAAGCCTACCGACTGGTGCCTTCCGTCCTCCGAGACAATTGCCCGGCGACGGCCGGAGATCACCAGCACCTCGTTCGGGCCGGCCTTCACGTACCGGCTGGCATAGGTAACGATGAAGATGATCACGACGGCGACCGTGACCCCGAGGATCCACGGCGCCAACATGCCTGGGTTTTGCAGAATCGGCATACTCTCCTCCATTCGCTCTCGTGTCCCGAGACGCGGCCTCGGGACATCGTCGTCCTAGTCTTGTCGCGACCCCCACCTCGCCCCCCGAGGCGCGCCGCCTCAGTCCTTCAGCGGTCCGCTTTCCTCCGGAGGGGTAGGTCCGCCTTCCGCCGCCGACCGCGGCTCCACGTACAGCGTGCCGCCCACGTACCGCGCGATCCGCACCACCGCATGCCGCGGCAGACCCTCCCCCTCCGCCGTCCGCGCTGAGGCTACCATGCGCGCGCCACGGCAGACATAGGCCACCTCGCCCATCCCGCCCGCCGGGATGGGCACCGTCACCTCTCCGCTCAACCCCACCACCTCCGCCACCCGCGTCTCGCTGGAGGCCTGCACCTTGGTGAACAGATGATAGAAGAGCACGAGCACCAGGCCGGCCACCGCGAATCCCGAGGCGAGCGAGATCGGAAGGGTCAGCAGCAGCTTCATGCGGAAGAGCGTGGTGGTGATGATCCCCACGCCGCCAAAGACCGTCAGGAACACGGAGATGGTCGCCGGCGAGAGCGGGGAGATCACCGGCTCGGTTTCGCTCGGACCTCCGAAAGCCTCCCCATGCCCCGAGGCGTCGTGGCCCCCCGCGCCGTATTCGTGGCCCATGTCCACGTGCCCGGCCCCGAAGTCCCCGATATGGTGAGCCATGCCGAAGAACCCGCCCAAGAACGCGGTGACCGTGGCATAGGCGGCGCCGATGGAGAAACACACCCAGTACGCAACCAATGACCAATCAACTGGCATCGCGGCCGCCTCCTTTGTCGGCGACGCGGAAACCCACGCCGGCTGATTCTAGGACAACCGGAGGGATTAGGCAAGAGGCTTGCCGCCATCGAACGGAGCCAGGGGAAGGGAGGGGGAGACGACCGAGGCAAGATCGCCAGCGGCGAGCCGGGCGGCTCGCCGCTGACGCACCTCACGAGAGGACTAGCAGCAAGTGCGCGGCGTGGACGGGAGGCACGACCCGCCCCAGGTACCGCTAAAGTCGTACCCGGACCAGTACACCGCCGTGCCCCTCTGGTACTTGTCCGTGAGGGAGGTCAAGTACTTGTAGCCCGTGCCGTCGTCCACGCAGCACGTCTTGCTGAACGAGCCCACGTAGTTGCAGTTGCCGCCCATGATGTTGTCCTCACAGATGGTGTAGGCGCCCACCTGCTGGCCTACGCCGAGCGCGGCCATCGCCACCAGCGCGGCTCCTGCCACTTCCCGCAACTTCAACTTCAGCATCTCCTGCCTCCTTTCGCCCCTTAGGGCGTGTGTGATAGTGAGCCCAGGGTCGCGCCCTGCTTCGGCTCGTCGGCAAAGCGCACCCGGATCTCGCTGTACCTGCCCTCCGGCGCCAACTCGACGGTCCCGTCGTAGCGGAGGATGAGCACGCCTTTGGTGTGGTGACGGCACAAGACCAGGGGTGAGTCAGGCGCCAGCGGGAGTTTGCGTCCGTGGTTTCTCTCGAATACCACTTCCGAGTATCCATAGAGGTAGCTCTGGGGGTGTTCCTTGTCGCCGTAGTGGAGCCCCTTCGTGGGGTCCGCGGGGCAGATGAGACAACTGGCATCTCTGCCAAGGTAGGGCCTTAGCAGCAGCCCCAACAGTCCGTTTCCTTTCTTGGTCGCGACCGGCAGATACCCGTGTTCTTTCTCGTAAGCCTTGATGGCGGCATGCAGCTTTAGCAGGTTGGCGGAGCACTGCACCGCGGTCTCCGGCGCCTCCGTCAGGTGGTGCCCCCACACCTTCTTCTCTTCGGCCGCGTAGGCCCCCGACTCCGCCACCTGTCTGTAGGTGGGGCCGTAGAGCGTGATCAGCAGCGAGGCGGTGAGCAAGCCCCCCATCACAAAGGTCATCACCGCCGCCACGTAGGAAGATCGGGAGGACGGCTTCTCCGGGTGCTCCATCAGGTGCGCTCCTTTCCAGGTGTCGGCGCCGCTTCCGGGAGAAGGGCGCGGATCGCCGCGACTACGTCCTTGGCCTCGACCCCGAAGGGAGCCGTGTATCGCAGCTCTCCCTTCCCGGAGAGCAGATAGCCCCGGGGGAAGAAGAAGGCGTTGAAGCTCTTGGCCAGCGCGAGCTGTGGATCCACCCCGAAATGCAGGTTGTGGCTGTACGCCGTAGAGTCGAACACGCTGCCCTTCAGATCGGCCTGTCCGGCCCAGATCACGTAGATCGCCAGGTGAGGGTGGGTTCGCGCCAGTTCGTCGAACTTCTCGATGAAGTCCGCCACGCCGCACGTCGGGCACTTGGCAAGCTTGGGGCCGGCCACGAAGAGCACGGCGAGATGCTGCGCGCGCGTGTCCACGGCCAGGGGGCGGGCGCGCCCGTCCCGCAGTTCTCGCAGGCTGACCACCGCGCCGAGGCGGAGGTCGCCGCGCATCTTCCCCTCCACGAACTCCGGGTCGGGGCGCACCTCTTTCAGCCCCGCCTCCACCCAGGGCCGCGCCCGGTGGAGAGCGAAGACGAGGCAGGCGACCGAGGCAAGCACGGCGACTGCCAAGACGACGAGTTGCCGCGAGACGCGGACGGGCGAACGCCTCCGTTTCCCGACCGACCTACTGTCCAGCGCGGTTTCGTGCACCGATTGCCTCCTTGTCCAGGCCATAATGGGTAGACCGGACGGATAGCTTAGGTGCTCCCCGCGGGCGCCGACTCACGAACCGTGGGAGCCGGATGGCGGGTCAGGCGGGAGGCCGGTTTCCGAGCGGGCGCGTGGGGAGGACGACCGAGGCCATCCGTCCGGGGCTCCTGCGCATCGGCGGCCATGGCCACGCGCGTCAGAGACGAATACCGTCAAGGGTAGGACAACTCAACGAGAGGAAGGAACCGTCGGCCGAGGCGACTGCACCTCAGCCGCTATAATATCTACCACTCAATTGATAGTATGTCAAGTGGTAGCGTGCAGTTCTGGCCGCCGGAGGCGGCAGGCTCCGATGGGCCTGGGGAGGTTCGCTTCGCGGGGAAGGAGAAGCGTCGGGCCGCGGGGAATAGAGCATGTGGAAGTGTCCGCCCCAGGCGGACGCTTGGCTTTCAGTTAGGTGGGATCATGGCGCCCAGGTTCAAAGCCCCACGGGGGACGCAAGATATTCTGCCGCGCGACTCCTGGCGCTGGCAGCGTGTGGAGGCGGCCTTTCGCGAGGTCTGCCGCCGCTACGGGTACGCGGAGATCCGCACTCCTCTCTTCGAGGAGACGGAGCTGTTCGCGCGCGGCGTCGGCGAAGGGACGGAAGTCGTTTCCAAGCAGATGTACACCTTCGAAGACCGCGGGGGGAGAAGTCTGACCCTCCGCGCGGAGGGCACCGCTCCGGTGGTGCGCGCGTACGTCGAGCACAATCTGGGCGCGCAGGGCGGGACGCAAAAGCTCTTCTACATCGCCCCCATCTTCCGCTACGAGCGTCCCCAGGCCGGGCGGTATCGGCAGCATCACCAGGTAGGCATCGAGGCCATCGGCGCGCCGGGGCCGGACATAGACGCGGAGGTGATCGCGCTCAACCAGAGCTTCCTCGCGGAGATCGGCCTGGAGGGCGGGGTGACGCACCTCAGCAGCATCGGGTGCCCGGCCTGCCGGCCCGCGCTCTTCGCGGCCTTGCGCGAGTTCTTCGCGCCCAAGATCGCGGAGATGTGCGACTTCTGCCAGGCGCGCTATGAGACCAACCCGCTGCGCATCCTGGACTGCAAGGTCCCGCAGGATGTGGAGGCGCGCCAGGGCGCGCCCAGCGCGCTGGAGCATTTGTGCGAGGAGTGTCGCACCCACTTTGACGGCGTGAAGTCCGCGCTGGACGCGCTCGGCGTTCTGTACGAAGTGGACCCGACCATCGTGCGCGGGCTGGACTACTACACCCGCACCGCGTTCGAGGTAATTCATCCCGGGCTGGGGGCGAAGGACGTGATCATGGGCGGGGGGCGGTACGACGGCCTGGTGGAGCAACTGGGCGGCCCGCCCACTCCTGGGATCGGGTTCGGATCGGGATTGGAGCGATTGCTGCTGGTCTTGAGCGATCAAGTCGCGCCGCCCGCGGCGGACGTGTACATCGCCGCCGCCTCGCCCGAGGCGCGGGGGCCGGCGCTGCTGCTGGCAACGGAACTGCGACGGGCGGGAATCGCGACGGAACTGGATTACCACGCGCGCAGCCTGAAGGCCCAGATGAAAGAGGCCTCGCGGCTGGGGTGCGCGTTATACGGCCTTGCTGGGCGAGGACGAACTCTCGAGCGGACAGGTGACCCTACGCGACATGAATACCGGGGAGCAGCAGAGCGCGCCGCGGGCGGAGGTCGCAGCCCGCGTGCAGGCGCTTCTGGGCCCTGCTCCCACCACCTGAGGTTAGCTGTCGCTACCTAAGATCACCTATCCAAGCTCGAGGAGACACCATCGTGATGAAGAGAACCCATCCCTGCGGAGCCCTCCGCTCCGCCGATGTAGGAAAGATCGTCACTCTCGCCGGCTGGGTGGCTTCCACCCGCGATCACGGCGGGCTGACGTTTGTGGACTTGCGTGACCGGGAGGGCCTCGCCCAGCTCGTTTTCAACCCGGCCACCGATCCTCAGGCCCACACCGTGGCAAAGCGGCTGCGCGGGGAGTTCGTGGTGGCGGTGACCGGCGAGGTGGCGGCGCGGCCGGCGGAGGCGGTGAACCCGAACCTTCCCACCGGCGAGGTGGAGGTGCACGTCTCCCGCGTCGAGGTGCTGAATCCGGCCAAGACGCCGCCCTTCGAGGTCGGAGATAGCGCCCGCGTGGATGAGTCGGTGCGGCTGCGCTATCGCTATCTCGACCTGCGCTCCGCGCGGATGCTGCGCAACCTGCGGCTGCGCCACGAGATGACGCGGGCGACGCGGGAGTTCCTGGAGGGGCGCGGGTTCATGGAGGTAGAGACGCCGCTGCTCATCCGCTCCACCCCGGAGGGGGCGCGGGACTACGTCGTCCCGGCCCGCACCC
The DNA here is from genome assembly GCA_964620055.1 of uncultured bacterium. Lineage (GTDB taxonomy): Bacteria > Armatimonadota > Hebobacteria > Hebobacterales > Hebobacteraceae > CAZUGW01. The sequence goes on along the minus strand of CAZUGW010000004.1, from coordinate 18,234 downwards.
GGCCGGGCCACTTCTACGCGCTGCCGCAGTCGCCGCAGTTGCTCAAGCAGTTGCTGATGGTGAGCGGGATCGAGCGGTACTATCAGATGGCGCGCTGCCTCCGGGACGAGGACCTGCGCGCCGACCGCCAGCCCGAGTTCACGCAGATAGACCTCGAGATGTCCTTTGTCGAGCAGAGCGACGTGCTCGACCTGGCCGAGGAACTGACCCGATACGTCTATCAGCGGATCGGGATTGACGTCCCCGGCCCGTTCCCCCGCCTCACGTACCGGGAAGCGATGGAGCGCTGGGGCTCGGACAAGCCGGACACGCGCTTCGGGCTGGAGTTCGTCGCGCTCGATTCCGTCTTCGCTGGCACCCAGTTCCGCGGCTTCGCCCTCGCGCTTTCCGAGGGTGGGATGATCCGCGGCCTGCGGGTCCCCGGCGCGGCCAGCCTCACGCGTCGCGAGTTGGATGAGATGGAGTCCATCGCCCGCCAGGCGAAGGCCAAGGGGATGGCCTGGTTCCAGGTCGGCGAGGAGGAGATGAAGTCCCCCATCGCCAAGTTCCTCTCGGCCGAGGAATTGACGGGACTGCGCCGCGTCACCTCGGCGCAGCCGGGCGATTTGCTGCTCGTGATCGCGGACAAGTTCCCGACCGCGTGCGAGGCCCTCGGCCGGATTCGCCTGCACCTGGGAAAGAAGCTGGAACTGATAGACGAGTCCGCCTGGCGCGGGCTGTTGATCGTGGACTTCCCCCTGTTCGCGTGGAACGAAGACGAGCAGCAGATTCAGCCGATGCACCATCCGTTCAGCGCACCCCTGCCGGAGGACCTCCCGCTGCTCGACACCGATCCGTTGAAGGTGCGGGCCAGCCTCTACGACGTGGTGCTGAACGGCGCGGAGATCGCCTCGGGGAGCATCCGGATTCATCGCCGGGAAGTGCAGGAGAAAGTGCTGGAGATCATCCGCATGCCGCACGAGGAGGCCGAGCGACGGTTCGGGTTCCTGCTGGAGGCGTTCCAATACGGCGCGCCGCCGCACGGCGGCATCGCCTTCGGTTTCGATCGGATGGTGGCGATGGCCTGCGGGGAGGAGAGCATTCGGGAGGTGATCGCCTTCCCGAAGAACGCGGCCGGCCTGGACCTGATGATGGGCGCTCCCTCCGAGGTCGCCCCGGAGCAACTGGAGGAACTGTCCATCGCGGTGAAACTCCCGGCAGATGAGAAAGAGGACGAGCCCAGTGACAAGTGACGCGAAACACGATCCGCCCGCGGCAAAGCGCGGACGCGCGAAGGGGAAGAAGGCGCCCGCGCGCGCCGCCGCGCCTCGCCTGGCCGGAAACGCGGAGGCGCTGGCGAAGCGCCTCGGTATCACGCTGCGCCGGCCGGAGCTGATGCGGCAGGCCTTGCGGCATAAGTCGGCCCAGCAGGAGCTAGGCCTGCCCTCCAACGAGCGACTGGAGTTCTTGGGCGACGCGGTGCTGGGGCTGACTGTGGCGGGCTATCTCCACCGCTCCCACCCCGAGCTCGCCGAGGGTCAGTTGACCAAGGTGAAGGCCGTCGCCGTCTCCGAGCCGGTGTTGGCCCAAGTGGCGCGCGAGATCAATCTCGGCGCCTACCTTACCCTGGCGAAGGGGGAGGAGCAGAGCGGCGGCCGGAACCGGTCCTCCATCGTGGCTGACGCGTTGGAGGCGGTGATTGCGGCGATCTACCTCGACCGGGGGATCACCCTGGCGCGTAAGGTGATCCTCGACCTGCTGCTGGACCATCTTCAGATCATCGAGCGGTCCGAGCACGAGCCGGACTACAAGACCCTGCTCCAGGAGAAGATCCAGGAACTGCACCGAAAACCGCCCTCCTATCATGTGGTGGGAGAATCCGGGCCGGACCACGACCGCACGTTCGTGGCCGAGGTGCGGCTCTCGGGCCGGGCGCTTGGAAAGGGCAGCGGGAAGAGCAAGAAGCAGGCCGAGCAGGCCGCGGCGCGGGTCGCGTTGCGCGAGTAGCGCCGAAACATCCACGCCGGTGGCGTGTCTAAGTCATAGCTATCTGGATCGGGCAATCGCAAGTACCTCAGGAGGTGCGAATGATGTACAGAAAGGTCGTAACTTTCCTCATCGCCTGCGCGTTGGCGATCACCTTGGTCCCCGTGGCGGGCCAGGCCGCGGCGTCACCGAGTGAGGCCGCTGCCGGGCCCGGCGACGCGGCGGTCGCCTACGCCAATGCGCTGGCCCTCGGCAACACCCAGCGCGCCTGGCAGTTGCTCTCCACGAAGTCTCGGGAGAGCACGGACGCGGTGCAGTGGCAGACCGCGTTCGAGCAGCGCCAGCCCGCGCTCAAGCCGCCCGCGACCACTGTCCTGCGGGCGCTGGCCACCGCTCCCGAGGCCCCGAGCATCACCGAAGTCCTGGTCAAGCCCGGCGAGGCCTACCTGGAGGTCAAGGGAAACGTCCAGGTGACTCAGCACGTCGTGGTGGTGAAGGAAGCGGGCGGGTGGCGGGTGGATATCGCCGCCACCGACGAGATGAACAGTAAGGAAGCCGGCCAGCTTTTCCTCGACGCGGTGCGGGATGACGCGCTCTCCGGCCAGTCCCGGGCCGGGCGCGCCCCCTCCGGGGGCCTGCCCCTGCTGCGCGCCATGATGTCCCCCCAGGCAAAGGACTACCGCGCTCTGCGCGTGGACGGCGATCAGGCCAGGGCCGACGTCGTCGTGGCGGCGGAGGTGCCCGCCAACCTGGTGCTGCGCGCCACCCGCTCCGGCCCCGGCTGGGCGGTGGATTTCTCCCGGCCCCTCGCCCAGGTTGACCTCTCCTCGCCGGAACCGCTGAAGGAAGCCGCGGCCCAGGCCAACCGCCAAGCGTGTGAGGAGCAGCTCCGCCAGCTCTCCTCGGCCATTCAACTCTACGCCGCGTCCTCTGACGACATGCTGCCGGATCCCGGGCGCTGGCTGGACCAGATCACGATGTACCTGCCGCAGCCCGCGCATCTGCATTGCCCCGCCGATCCCAAGGCGGGGGTGAGCTACGCCATGAACCGCAACCTGGCCGGCAAGCGCCGCCGGGACATCGCCAATCCCACCATGGTCCCGGTGCTCTACGAGTCCACGCTGCACGCCCGCAACGCCGCGGACACGGGTCAGAGCTGGCCCGAGTCGGCCTGGCACCCGGGCGGGATTCTGGTGCTCTATCTCGACGGCTCGGTGCGCCTGACCGCGGCGAAACCCTCGTTCGAGGCGCCGAAAGCGCCGCCCGGGACTGTCACCAACCTCCCGACGCCGACCACGCGCCCCGCCCCGCCGGGAGGCGCCGCCGGACCCATGAGGCCGCAGCGCCCGCCGCGCCCCGGAGGGCTACCTCGGCCCGGCGCGACGCCCAACGCCCCGTAGCGACACCTAACGGTCCGCAGTGGCCTTACGCAAACCGAGAGGGACCCGCCCCGCGGGTCCCTCTTGCTCGTGAGATTACTTCGGCACGGAAGTGCCGAAGCCGGGGAGTCTACCTGGCGATAGGCAAGAGGCTTCGGCACTTCCGTGCCGAAGCAATCCAACCTGCGGCTGTCAAATGGCGATGGGACATAACCTGAAAAAGCCCAGGAGGTCTGCTCCACATGCACCCAGACACATCGCGGTTGTTCGCTGCCGAAGCTTCCCTGCGCGCAGAGGCCGACGCCATGCTCGCCGCATCGGGCCTCGGCGCGATCCTCGCAGGTGCTGGCTACGTCGTCGTGGGCTCGTATGCCATGCGTACCATGACGCGGCGGGACCTGGATTTCGAGCGCGCGGAGGAACCGAACTGGGCCCGGCACTGGGAGGTGGGCACGCAGTTGGCCGGGACTGGCTGGTGCGTCCGCCTCCGATGCAGCGATGTCTACAAAGAGGGCTTTCTTGACTACGGGCTGTACTGGGAGGTGCGGGTCGTGGACCCAGCGCGGGAAGGACTGGCCAAGCCCGGAGACCCAAGTGTCTGGAACCTCGACCTCTGGACAGCGAGGGCCCAGGAGTTCGCCCCGACTCGCGCCTTGCGCGCCGCGTGGAGGAGTGCGATGACGGAGGAGGCGCGGTCCTGTATCCTGGCGCTCAAGGAGGTCCTCTGCCGTGAACCGAAGTACGGGCGCTCGCTGGCGGCGATGCACATATACGAGGCCGTACTCGGCCGCGGCACCACAGACCTATCTGAGTTCCTTGCGTAGTGGCGAGGTCAACACAGTGGGCAGACAGGATAGCCGTCCATGAAGATCCGCCCTGAGCACCAGCATTATGAGGAACGGTACCGCGTGGCTTACGCGGCCGGAGTTCCTGTGACCAAGACCACAGGCGACTTTGGGCCCTACGAGCGATTCCTACGGGAGCAGCCGGCGCGCGGCCGCCTCGTCGATCTGGGGTGTGGGGAAGGGCGCGCCGCCGCACTCGCGGCGGAGCTTGGCTATGACGTGCTCGCTCTCGACTCGTCTCCGTCCGTGATCGCGAAGGCGCGGGCGCTGCATGGTGAGCGGTTCCCGTGCATCGCGTTCGAGCTCGCCGATGTCTGCGAGTTGGATGCTGTGGCATCCGCATCGGCCGAAATCGCCGTTGATCTTGGCTGCCTTCATCTGATCAAGAGTGACGAAGACGCCCGGCAATACCTGTCCCGCGTCTTCCGGGCGCTCAAGCCCGGCGGCCTCATGTACCTTCAGGAACTCGTTCCGGCCGACGACGCGGAGGCGTGGTGCCCGTGGGAGGCCGAGCGAGTAGCCTGGTGGCGCGAGCGCACCAGCAGATCCGACCCAGATGACCCCGTGAAGGACACATACGAGGTGGAGGGGCGCGCCATTGAGGTCGTGCGTCCGTCCACGCCGACGGCCTTCCGCGAAGTCAGGCAGCACGTCTCCCTGCTCACCGGCGCAGGCTTCCGAGTGCAGAGCGCGCGGGTGGTGACCCCGGGCGCGAATAGCCCGTTTGAGGTGATTCTGGTGACCGCCAAGTCGCCTGCTGCTGGCGTTCACATGCCGTCGGCCTGACGCAAGTCGTGCCGCCATCGGTACACCAACCCCTTCTCTGGCGGTAGCGCGACTGACTCCGGCATACGTGTACTGAAGGGGGTCTCAGCTGATTGCTTCGGTACAAGAGTTAGGATTACTTCGGCACGGGAGTGCCGAAGCCCTCTGGTAGTCCCGCGATCCCGCTGTGCGCTGTAGCCCTCTGACAGAAACCGAGAGGGACCCGCCCCGCGGGTCCCTCTCGTATGTTCGCTTCTCTGTTTTGCCTTTTGCCTTTTTACTTCTCCCCTCAGAACTCTTGCCGCACCCCGAACGCGAAGAACCGCGGCGGCGTGCGGGAGAACGGCACGTAGAAGATCGCCTCCCCCGCGACGTCGCCCATCAGCCCCCCGGTTCGCGGGTGATAGATCACATAGCTGGTCACGTCGTCGCGACCGGTGGCATTGAAGATCTGGAAGTACACCTGCCGACCCGGCCCCAGGTCGTACCAGAAGTTCAGGTTCAGGGTGAAGTTGCTCCCCGTCATCAGCGAGTTGGGGGAGATGAACCCCTTGGAGGGGTCGCTCGGGTCAACGTAGTTCTGCGGGATCACGAGCTCCTCCGGGCTGCTCGGGTCGTCCGGGTTGAAGTCCGGGTTGGGCACGTGCGCCGGGTCGCTGCCGCCCACATCCAGACCGCTCTGCCCGTAGGGGAAGCCGCTGCCATAGATCGCCCACGGGTTCACCGCCAGTTTGCCAAACTGGTGATGAACGGCGAGGACTGCGGTGTTCTCCTGATTCCAGTCCACGGGGAATTCCTGCGCCAGAGACGCGGAGTCCGTCTGATTGAGAAAGCCGTACCCGGACGGATAGAGGTTATCTTGCGGACTCGTCGCCTTGGCCTCCAGGTGCGTGTACGAGAGCCAGGCCCGCGTGCCGTCACTCAACTTGCGGTCAATCTGCAGTTCCTCGCCGCGCGCCGTCCCTGTCCCATTGGCGGCGAACCAGATGGGTGCATCTGGGTCGAAGTCGGAGAGCGCGAACGACGGGATGGGGTTGCCGTTCGCGTCCAGAACCCAGTCGCCGTTCGCGTCGTGCAGCACGCCCTGCCACCGCTGCATCATCTGGCTGCTCTTGCGGCGGAACGCGGTGGCGGTTACCAACGTATTGCTGCCGGCCTTCCACTCCAGGCCCAGCTCTCGCTCGCGGTCAATCTGCGGCCGCAGCGGGAAGCTAGGGAAGAACAGCATGTCCCAGGTCAGGCCCCAGTCCTCGAAGTCAGGGTTCTCCGTGAGGTGGGGGACGAATCTGGAGGCGATCAAGTTGGCCCTCGGGAAACCCACATACGTGCCCAGCGACCCGCGCAGCATCAGCCGAGGTGTCAGCACGTACGTCGCGCCCCCGCGGGCGGTGGTCTCCGCGAGAGTGGTGCTCCCCGCGACCTCGCGGTCATAGGTCATCGCATCCCGCCGCGCGCCGGCCGCGAGCAGTAACCTGTCAGTGACCTGCCACTTGTCTCCCAGGTAGGCCTGCGTGTTGCCGGTGTCGTTGTTCGAGATCGAATCCAGCAACCCGAACGGGCTGAACTGAGTGCCGAACACACTGTAGCGCGAGTTGTTGTCGCTGTTGATCTGCCACAGACCCGCGGAGATGCGGTGGGCGCCCATCTGGCGCTGGTAGTCGAACTGCCCGACGGACATCCGCTCGTTGCGCTGCTGCCAGAACAGGTTCCCCGGGTCGCCCAGGTCAAGGTCCAGAAAGTGCGTGACGCGGGAAAAGCGCAGGTTCCAGAACGCCTCCGGGCTGAGGGTGTGGTTGAGGGAGAGTGAGTCAACGTCATACCCCTGGCGGCCGAAGTCGTCGCTCGGGTCCACGAACTCCCACTCCCCCAGGTCCGGGTTGAACGTGAACATGCGCTCGAACGGGAAGAGATATCGGGAGTAGCCGTGGTGCGTGAACAGCGTCACCTTGTCCCGTTCGCCGCAATCGTAGATCACCTTGGCGATGCCGTCCGAGACCGTCGGGGCCTCGGAGGTGAAGAGGTTCTCGTTGAACCTGCTGTGCCAGTTGTAGAGTCCGTAGTACCAATCGGCGCGGTGATCCACCTCGCCCTTCTCCAGGATCATCCCGCCGAAGTCGTAGGGAGTGCCGAAGCCGACGTCCACGACGCCTCCGTCCATCTGGTCACCGCGCTTCACCACCTCGTTGATGATGCCGCCGGTGTACCCGCCGTACTCGATGGGATAGCCGCCGATGAACAGCTCCAGGCGGTCCAGGCCGATGGAGACGATGTTCGTGGCAAACACGTTGGTGTCCGGCTCGGTGATGGGAATGCCGTCGAGGAAGTAGCCCACCTGGTTGGCGCGGGCGCCGCGGATATGCGGGTAGAACGTGTTGTCGGGCACGACGCCGGGCTGCGCAATCACCAGTCCCGGGAACTGATACCGGTCGTTCGGCTGCGAGAGCGTCTGGTACTCATCCGCGGACGAGACCACGTAGACCGGCGAGATCAGGTCTTGTCGCAGCGTCACCCGCGGCGCGGTGACCTTCTCCACCGCTCCCGCCGCTTCCACCAGGGCGGGCTGAAGCCGGGCCTCGAGCCGGGTCTCCTCGCCCTGATTCACTGTGACGCCGGTGATGTTCAGGTCGGTGTACCCGATGAGGCTGACGCAGACGGTGTACTGGCCGGGCGGGACGTTCGTGATGGTGAACTTCCCGACGGCGTCACTGACCGTGGTGAGGCCGGAGCCGGAGAGGACGAGGTTCGCCCCCGACAACGCCGCTCCGGTGTTCGCGTCCGAGACGGTCCCGGACACGATCCCTGTCACCGCGCCCCAGGCTGATAGGGCCGTGAGCGTAAGTAAGATTGCGACGATGAATCCTACGACTGTGCTGCACTGGGTTGCCCTCAAAATAACCGCTCCTTCAAGATTCTCAGGTATGCCAACTCGTCCCAGTTAAGGCACCCCGAGAGCCGCGTCCGCTCCTGTCGCCTGGAGACGGGCCTGACTCCCGGTCAGATCTCTTCAGTTGAGTTCGAATTGCACTGTCGCGCGGGTGTAGACGCGGCGAGGCTTGCCATCCTGGACGGCCGGGCGATAGCGCCACTGCCGCACGAACTCCAGGGCCGCCTTATCCAGCCGCCGGTCCCCGCTCGACTTGGTCACCTCCGTTTCCACGACTTCGCCGGTCTCGCTGACCAGCACTTTCAGCACGCAGACCCCCTCCGCCCCGTCGCGAATCGCCGCCTCGGGATAGACGAGCCGGCCCTTCCGAATCACCTCCGGCTCGGCCCGATCCGCCAACCGCGAGACGAACCCCGGCGGCGCGGCCTCGGCCGTCCCGCCCCCGCCGCCTCGCCCACTTCCGACTCCCGCTCCTTCCCCCTCGCCGGCTCCCGACCCCGAGCCGCTGCCGCGGCCCGACCCGTCACCTGATCCGACGCCCGTGCCCTGCCCAGGGACGCGGCCCAGTTCTGCGCCCTCCCCCCCGGCCGCCGGCAGAGCCACCGTGCCGTTGGGACTCGGAGAACCGAGGTCGAGCGAACCTCCGCCTCCCCCGCCGGGCGGCACGCCTGTATCAGGTCGCGCCGCCAACCTGGTCGGTTTCGGTCGCGAAGTCGCATGTGTGCCAGTGGGCGTCGCGCGCGGGAGTGGTTGGACCGTCGGGAGGCGGGTGGCGCTCGGGGCCGCGATCGTGGCGGGCGCACTCGTGATATTGTTCCGTGTTTTACTCGGAAATGGAGGTGAGGACGGAAGATCCACCAGGGTGACGGGAGTGGCGGTCAGGGAGGCCGCGGTATCGAAGACCTGGATTGCCTCCAGGCTGTCGTTCCTCGTGTTGGGAAGCGGCAGGTGTGCGGCCGCCGCCAGCGCCGCCCCGTGCAGCAGCAGCGCCGCCGCCAGCGCCCACTTCAACCGGTTCTCACTTCCGCTGTGCCTCATCGGGCCCAACTCCGTCCCCCGCGGGCCGCTTCGTCGCGATGGACATCCGCTGGGCGCCCGCCCGCCGGATCGCGTCCATCACCCGCACCACCGCGCCGTGCCTCAGATTCTCATCCGCGTTCACGACCACGATGAGTTCCGGTCGCGCGCGCAGCCGTTCTCGCAGCGCCGGCTCCAGCGCGCCCAGGTGAATCGTCTGTTTGTTCAGAAAGAGCTGCCCCTGCCGGTCCATCGTGACCACCAGCATCCGATCCGCGGAGGTCTGCGGCGTCGCCGCCCCGGCGCGCGGCAGGCTCACCGTCAGGCCCATCTGCTGCGTCATCGCCAGCGACGCGATCATGAAGAACACCAGCAGAAAGGCCATGGTATCTATCATGGGGATCAACTCGATCCGCGCCTTCTCGACGGGGCGGCGCTTAAGACGCAACGGGGATCTCCTCCCGCTCCGGCACGGCGCGCTCCGCGCCGACAGAGACCAGATTCTCGAGCTGCGTCGCCCGCAGTTCGATCTCCTCCGTGATCCGCCTCAGCTTGTCGCGGCACCAGTTGTACCCGACCAGGCTGAAGATCGCGATCCCCAGGCCCGTGGCGGTGGCAACCAGCGCCTCGGCCACGCCCCCGGTGATCCCTGCCGGGTGGCTCGTGCCGCTCACCGAGATGATGCGGAAAGCGGAAATCATTCCGAGCACCGTTCCCAGCAGTCCGAGCAGCGGTGCCAGGGTGACCGTCGTATCCAGCACGGCCAATCGCCGGTTCAGCCCCGGCTGCTCGGCCAGAGCCTGCTCCTCCATCGCCTGGCGCACCGGGGAGCCCAAGAGATAGGCGCGCAGCCCCGCGGCGAGCACGTTCGCCACCGGCTCGCTCGCCTTTTCGCACCGCTTGAGGGCCTCCAGGCCCTCGCCCCTCTGGAGGGCGAGGCGGATCAGCGCGATCAATTCCGCCCCGCCGCGCTCCGCGCCGCGGAGCGCCACATAGCGCTCGATGATCACCGTCAGCGCCAGGATCGAGCAGACGGCCAACGGCGCCATCACCAGCCCGCCCTGCGCTAGTACCCTTAGCACTCCCAACACCTTACGCTCCCATCACGCGGCCGTCGCCCGGCAAAATCAACGCACCGGCCCCGAGTCTCCTCGGGCCGGGGTGTCTGGCACGTGTCTTTGTCGAAGTCATATTCCACATCCGCCCGCGTGCTTCTACGCCCCGCGCGCCCCCGTCGGCGGGCGCGCCGTCACGTGAAGTCCGCTTCCTCCCCGACCTCCGGATACCGCGGCGCGACGAAGAATACGTAGAGCATCTGCAGCAGCCCAGGGAAGGTGAGGATGGCGAGCGCGAGATACCAGCCCGTCTGCCCCCGCCGCGCGGCCTTCCACAAGGCCACCAGCGTCCAGGCGTAGCTCCAGACCATGATGGCGAAGGTGATCCCCCACGCCGCGACCAGTTGCTCGTGCCGTCCGCCCATGTCTTGTCTCCTCGACACTACCTGCCCCATCTCGGCTGTACTGTACATAGAGGAGATCACGGACAGAGGTGAGTATGATGACCGCGAACGTACCGCAGGAGACAGAGGTCGGCCTGGTGTCTCACTACTACGGCCACCTCGGGGTGATGGCGGTGGAGTTGAAAGACCGATTGCACGTCGGCGACAAGCTCCATATCAAGGGTCACTCCGAGGACTTCGTGATGACCGTGGACTCGATGCAGATCGAGCACGGGGACGTGGCCGAGGCCAATCCCGGCGACTCGGTGGGCATCGCCGTGCCCCAGAAGGTGCACCCGGGAGATAAGATATACCGGATCTCGTGAGAACCGACATGACACGTGCCGCCCTCCCGCCCGCGGCGCCCAGATTGGCGCGCCCGGATTGGGCGCGCCTTGACACTCAAGAAAGCCCGCCGATATACTGAGCCAGCGCACGTCACGGGAGAGGTGATGTTTCAGGGAATTCGTTCCGACATCAGGGCCGCGCTGGAGCGGGACCCGGCGGCGAGGAGTCGGCTGGAGGTCCTGCTCTGCTACCCCGGCCTGCACGCCAGCATTCTGCATCGGCTGGCGCACTGGCTGTGGGGCCGTCGCCTCCGCCTGAGCGCGCGGTTCCTTTCCCAGATCGCCCGCTTTCTCACCGGGATCGAGATCCATCCCGCCGCGCGCATCGGCCGCGGCCTGTTCATTGACCACGGCATGGGCACCGTGATCGGCGAGACCACCGAGATCGGCGACAACTGCACGCTCTACCAGGGCGTCACCCTCGGCGGCACCGGGAAAGAGACCGGAAAGCGTCACCCTACCCTGGGCAACAACGTGGTGGTGGGCGTGGGAGCCAGCGTCCTGGGCAACATCGTCATTGGCGACAACGCCCTCATCGGCGCTGGCTCGGTAGTGATCCGCTCCGTGCCCGCGGACTCCACCGTGGTGGGAGTCCCGGCCCGCACGGTGCGGGAGCAAGGCAAGCGGATCGCCTTCACCTCCACCTCCGGCGCCACGCAGGTTGACCCGTGCGAGCAGTGCATGAGAGAGATCAGCCTGCGCTTCGAGGAGTACGAGCGCAGATTAGAGCAGTTGCAGGCGCGGCTGCTGGTGGAGGCAAGGCAAAAGTAAAAAGGCAAAAGGCAAAAATCAGAGTAAGTTATCCTATCCTTTTTTGCCTTTTTACCTTTTACTTTTTACTTAAGGCATAGCAATGTCCATTCGCATCTACAACACGCTGACGCGCGCCAAAGAGGAATTCACCCCCCGCGAGCCGGGCAAGGTCGCGATGTATGTCTGCGGCGTCACCTCCTACGCCCCGGCCCACATCGGCCACGGCCGGTCCGCGGTCGCGTTCGACATCGTCCGCCGCTGGTTGCTGCATCGCGGCTACGAGGTGACCTTCATCTACAACATCACCGATGTGGAGGACAAGATCATCGCCGCGTCGACGCAGGAGGAGCGCGGCTGGAAAGAGTTGGCCGAGGGCTACACCGAGGACCTGGTGCGGGACCTGGCCGCCCTCAATGTCCTCCCTCCCAGCGCCATGCCCCGCGCCAGCGAGCACATTCCCGAGATCATCTCCCTCATCGAAACGCTGGTCGCGCAAGGACACGCCTACGCCCTGGACGGCGATGTCGCCTTCCACGTCCCGAGCTTCCCCGGGTACGGCAAGCTCTCCAAGCGCGACTTCGACTCCCAACTCACCGGGGCGCGGGTGGAGGAAGACACCCGCAAGCGCGACCCCCGCGACTTTTTCTTGTGGAAGGGCGCGAAGCCGGGCGAGCCGAGCTGGGACAGCCCGTGGGGACCCGGGCGACCGGGCTGGCACATCGAATGCTCGGCCATGAGCCGCAAGTACCTGGGCGACACTTTCGACATCCACGGCGGCGGGAGCGACCTCATCTTCCCCCATCACGAAAACGAAATCGCCCAGTCCGAGGCCGCCTGCCGGTGCCAGTTCGCCCGGTACTGGATGCACAACGGCATGCTCGACCTTTCCGCGGAAAAGATGAGCAAGTCAATCGGCAACGTCATCCCGTTGAGCGAGGCGATCCTGCGCACGGGCGGCCCGGCCTTGCGCTACTTCTGCCTCGCCGCCCACTACGGGAGCGCCATCCCGTTCACGGAATCGGCCCTGGAACAGTCCCAGCGCGCCTTGGAGCGCCTCCACATCGCCCGCCAGACCCTGGAGCGACTGCTCTCCTCCCCGGTGAAGGCCGGAGGGGAGGACCTGGCGGAGCTGACCGAGGTGCGCGTCGCGGCCGCCGCCGACTTCGAGGAGGCGATGGACGACGACTTCAACACCCCCCGCGCCCTGGCCTCGCTGCACGGACTGGTGGGCGCGCTCAACCGCGTCTCGGCGAGCGCCAACGTCACCTTCGCGCCCTCCCAGGCCGGGCACGACACCCTGGCCGCGGTGAACCGGACGCTGGTGGATCTGGCCGGGGTGCTGGGCCTCGACCTCCAGCAGGAAACGGCGGCGGCGCACGGCCTGGCGAACGACCTGATGCAACTCCTGATCGAGGTGCGCCGGCAGGCCCGGGAGGCGGGGCAGTACGCCATCGCCGACGGAATCCGGGCGCGGCTGGGGGAGTTGGGGATCGCGCTGGAGGACCGACCCGACGGAACCTCCTGGCGTAGAAAGTAGCCAAAGCGCGCGCGGAGGCGCCGCGCGTCGCGAAAACTTCCCAGAAAATCGGCTTTTTGCCGACTATTTACGAAGTCCGACCGGGGTCGCGCTTGACGGCGCGAAAACCTTCCCCTATAATCGAAAAGTCCGGGTCAGCGGCGGTGCAGGTCCGGGCCCAAGCTGCGAGAAACCGCTCTGCCATCGCGGGAGGAGCCTATCGAAAAGCCGCCCAGTCGTGTGTTGTGCTCCTTCAACTGTCTGTTGAGTTCACTTTGACTTCTGATGGTGGAGGCGGCAGTAGTGCCTGACACTTACCTGCGCGACATGCCCATGACGTTCCACGGCATGCTAGACGAAGAGGTTGTGCGATACGCCAAAGGCGGCAGCGCTCGGGCCACGGAGCATCTGTTGTCCAAGTATCGCAGCATCGTAGAGGGCAAGGCCCGCTCCTACTTCCTGATCGGCGCCGATCACGAGGACATCGTCCAGGAAGGCATGATCGGCCTCTTCAAAGCTATCCGGGACTTCCGCAACGACAAGCTCCTTCCGTTCCGGGCTTTCGCAGAACTGTGCATCAGCCGGCAGATCTTCACCGCCATCAAGGCGGCGACCCGCCAGAAGCACATCCCGCTCAACTCTTACGTCTCCCTGCATGCCAGTCTCTTCGACTCCGATTCCGACCGCACCCTGCTCGACACCCTCGCCGAGTCCGACAAGTCCGACCCGGAGCAGGTCGTCATCACCCAGCAGTTCTCCGACGACCTGCGCCACCGCATCAAGCGCGAACTCAGCGACCTCGAGTCCGCCGTGCTGCGCGGCCACCTAGAAGGCAAGTCCTACCAGGAAATCGCCGCGGAACTGCGCCGGCGCGTCAAGTCCGTGGACAACGCCCTCCAGCGCGCCAAGCGCAAGATCGGCAAGAGCATCCGCAAAATGATGGCCGCGGCCTAGGCGCCGCGCCGTTCGCTCACGCCAGAGCGCCGAGGGCGCTCTGATTCCTCATATCTACCTGTCGCCGCGCCGCGACAGCCCATCGGAGAAATAGCAGCACTACCGCGCTTCGCTATCTGCAGTGACCACGGAACCGCAGCGCAGAGCCTGCCCCGACCCCCCTCCGTGGCTTCGCCCCCTGGGAGCGCAGGCGTCCCGCCTGCCTCTTGTGGGCCCTGAAACCTATCCGACGTCGCCCACACCCTCGGCCTATCCGCGCGCACGGCCCGCACCCTCCTCGCCAAGTGGGTGACAGACGGCTGGCTCACCATTGCTGACCCCTCGCGCAAAGCGCGCAAGTACGCGCTGGTGGAGGAACTGCGGGGCTACCTGAGCAGTACCGTTCAGCGGTGAGAGAGAGACTGCGCCCGGGCAGAGGTGCCGGAGGGGAGGGCGCATGGGACATGTGGGAATCCGACCTGAGGCGTTGACCATAGCCTGCGTCCTGTCACAGCGCAAGGGTCGAATCACCAAGAAGCGGCAGGAGACAAGCTCCTAGTCAACGAATAGCAGGATAAGTTCGAAGACCAAAAAACTCGCGCTGAATAAACAAATAGTAGGGAAGGCTTCGTACTAGGAGGTTGTCTATAGCCGTCTGATCTGTGGAGATGATCTCGTATGCCCGCAACGATGACAGGACTTCGCCGCGACCTCGATCGGCGCTACCGCCGCTGCCCGATCGACTGCCCGATGTACAAGGATGACGTCATCGCCTCACTCAGCGATTTCTTCGGCGTGTTCCACTCGCTCCTTGAGCCCAACAAGGTGTTCTGGTTTCGTGGACATCCTCGGGTGGACTACAGGCTCGTGCCGTCCGCTCTCCGCTATGACGAAGTCGAGAGTAGAGATCGGGCGCTAGGCCTCGTGAGCGACATGAAGCGGTTCCTGGAGATGAAGCTGCCACGCCCTCCTGCAGTTGAAGACGAACTGGGGTGGATGCAGGTGGCTCAGCACTATGGACTCCCGACCCGACTGTTGGATTGGACTCAGAATGCAGCGGTCGCGCTGTTCTTCGCGTGTTCCCAGGACCAGGATGCAGATGGCCTGGTCGTCATCCTGAACCCCATCGAGCTGAACCAGCGCGCCGATCCGAGGTCGCCTCGCGTTTTCAGCCCCCAGAAGGACGCGGACATCATCAGCCCATACTTCGGACTCGGCGGGCGGCTAAGCGCCAGAGGGAAACGAACCATTGCGATCAACCCGACCTGGAATACCGAACGCATCGCTATGCAGAATGGGGTGTTCACGTTACACGGCTCTCGCAGGTTTGACCTGGACAGGCATCAGGCTAGTTCTCTCCTGTACGTTCCCATCCTGAAGGAGCACAAAGCAGCACTCCTGGACGAACTCGAGCGAGTAGGCATGGGAGAGATGTTCATCTTTCCGGAACCTGAGCATGTCTGCTCCCATCTCCGACGCGCAGCGAGGTTATGAGGTGAGCTATGGCCGACCACATCCCCTTCATCACGGGTGACGACGTCTGCGGTCTCGTAAATGACCTGTATTCCGACTCAGCCTTCGTCCGGGTGCCGCTGGATAGGGCCGATAGGCTGATTCCTCTCTTGCATGGCGCGAAGGTGTGGCTGGACCCGTGCGTCGATGGGATGGACGATCTTGGGTCACGGCGCATCATCAGAGATCACCGCAACAATAGCGAGAGGGCTAATCCTTGGTTCAAGTTCATGAGCAGGTTCCCCTATTTCGACAGTATCGGCGACCCTGCTGGTCATGAGAAGCCAGATGCCGCCCAAGTCCATGCCTTCGTTGAGGCGGTGATGCAGGAGTGTAATCGCCACAACCCCGCTTGGATCACGGTGCCGCAGTTGCCACTGGTCGATGGCCCGTACCGCAACAAGATCAACCGCGCACTGGCGGCGGAGACCGGCATGTGGAAGAGTAACAGCACCTTCCCGGGGCATCTGATCCTACCGCTCGTGTTCACGCACCAGGACCAGGTCAACAAGAAGACTGCACGGAACCCGAAGGTACAGCAGGCCGAACGGTGCTACCACGAGGCCCAGGCGGATGGGTTCTGGGTCGTTGACACGAACCTGATAGACGACAGCGGCTCGCCCACCTTGAGGAATAAGCGATTTCCGGGCGTGATCGCTCTGCATGAGGAACTCAACAGAGCGATCACGACCAATACAAGGATCGCCGGGCCCTACTGGGGACTGAATCTGGTGCTGTGGGCTAGGGGCCTCGTTGACTATCCAGCGATCGGCGTTGGCACTGGTTACCAGTACCTTATGCCTGGAACCCCTATCACGAGAAGAGATAAGCCCACCGTCAGGCTGGCACTGCCGTCGCTTCGGCGGCGCGTCGTCCGCGAAGTTGAACTCAAGGCATGGCTCGACGAGGCCACTGCGGAACTCGCCCCAGCGCACCCAGTGTGCGTGGAACTCAGCGAGATCAAGAGGAGCTACACACAGTTAGGCGATTCGGCTCGGGCGAAGGAGCAAGTAGCCACGTTCTACAAGCAGTGGTTCAACAGCATCGCAGCCGAGCCCAGAGCGGGTCGCTCTATAGCGTTGTTCCAGGACCTATCGGCAGCCTATGCGTTGGGCAAGTCTCTGCCACCCCTAAAACACAAAGGAACGGATCGCAGACCCGAGGCCGTGGCAGAGTCGCTGATGCTCAGTTGTCTTTGACGCGGGTACGCCAGAACTTCTCGACGCAGTAGAGCTGGATGGCCGCATCGGTCCAGTTCCGAGCCTTGCGTGTCTTGCGGGCTCGCACCAAGACCTCGCAGCCTTGGCGCGTTGCTCCGAGCAGCCCTACGCCGGCGTCGAGAAACCCTGACCAGCGGGATGCGCCCGATGCCACGCGACGCGCCGTTTCGGCAGGCAGGGCGACGTACGACTCTTCAGCGAACCCGAGGTTGTTCAACGCCTGGTGCATCGCCTCGTCTATGCGCGACAGCTTCAATTCAACGGCAACCAGGCGGTTTTGCAGTGGCATCCAGCCGTTTGTTTTCTTGAGTCGCCCGCGCGGCAGGGGTACGACGAAGTTGTCAGCAATGAGACGAGCGACTTGCGCGGACACGACTTCTTCAGGGATCGACGGCGCGAACTGGCGGATCAGCTTGTCGAGCGTCGTCGCCTTCCTCTTTTCGACATCGGGGATCTGAAGTAGCAGCACTGCGCGCGTGATCGAACTGATCGCCCGCGTCTGCTTCTGTTGGAGGCGACGACCGACATTCTCTGAGTTGAAGGTGAGGCCGACGAGGTCACAAATGCCCCACGGAGTCACAAATTCCGACTTAACGGCCTCGATGCCAACGCTGGACCTCATCCAGCGAGTCACCGGCGCAACCATGTCAGATTCCCGTACGAACATTGGGTTACCCCTGTAGACGCTGTGCAGGCCGCGTCGCGCCTTATCATTACTTTACCCTGAGAACCCGTTACCCTCTAAGGTGCAGGGGATGCTTCGGGCACAATCTGCTACCCGTTGGGCAGAAGCTCGTCTTCTGCCACTCCGCACCCCTCCCGTCTCCCCCGCTCCGGCGGTCGGGTGGGCGCACAGCTTCACCGTGGGCCGATCTGGTTCCAGGGGCGGGGGACCGCCGGAGCGGGGGAGACAGACTCACTGCCTTCCTGTTCTTGGCCCGGGCCCCTCGCCTCTCGACTCCTCGCCTTTCGACTCTTCGACTCCTCGACCCGTCCCAACCAACCCATCTCCCGTCGCGCACCAAATCCGCCAAGAACCGCCACTTCCCTTCACCATAAACTACAAGTAACCCACCTGCTCTTGCGCCCTCGCCCCTTGACAGCTCCTGGTATAATGTAGCGAGAATCAGTAGGGGCACGGCCTGCCGTGCCCTTTTCCCTTTGCCTTTGTGTCTTCGTGCCGGAGCCTACCCTGAGGCCGAGCGTAGCGAGGGCGAAGGGTGGTGAGAGATCTTGCTTTACCGTTGTTTCCAGGAGGAAATGACATGAGCAACCTGATCGCCTCGGCCCTGCCCCTCCGCCCGTCACTCCGGCCATGCCTTGCCTGTTCACCGAGTCCACAGATCAGAATCGCGAAGTCCCCGCAGTCCGCCCCAACCGGGAGACTTCCCGTCCAAAGTCCCCGACCCGGAGACTCACTCCACAGACTCCAAACCCTCCCGCCTCACACATTCATACGTATGAGCAGAGGGCTATCGCCACGAGCAGCCCACCCCGCTACCCCTCCCCCCTCAACCCCCTGGCCCCTGGCCCCTGGCGGCTCTGCCGTCCCGTTGGGGCGGCAACGCCGTCCCCAGAGGGACCCCTGGCCCCTGGCCCC
>CAZUGW010000003.1:31946-32126 GCA_964620055.1 uncultured bacterium | reverse complement strand
GTGGGCGTGCCTACGCCCGCCTCATAGGACGACGATGTGCCAGACGATGGCGGGCCTAGGCACGCCCGCCCTACAGGAGAATGACATGACCATCAGAGACACGCTGGCAACCGTGCAGACCGAGGTGCGCAAGGTCGTGCTGGGGCAGGACGACGCGACCGCGCACCTGATGACCGCGCC
>CAZUGW010000003.1:19795-31936 GCA_964620055.1 uncultured bacterium | reverse complement strand
TGGAGGCCGGACGCGCCGACGTGGACGCGCTCGTGACGGTGAGTCAACACGCCGCGACCACGCCGCGCTACCGCATGGGGCTGCGGACGAACCAGCAGGTGCCGCTGCACGTCTTGCTGGAGGGCGTTCCGGGCATCGCCAAGACGCTCCTCAGCAAGGCCGTAGCGCGGTGTATCGGCGCCGACTTCAAGCGCGTGCAGTGCACGCCCGACCTGATGCCGGCCGACATCACAGGCACCAACGTCTTCGACCTGCAGGAGCGCACCTTCCACCTCGTCAAAGGCCCGGTCTTCACCAACCTCTTGCTCGTGGACGAAATCAACCGCACGCCGCCGAAAACGCAGTCGGCCCTGCTGCAGGCGATGCAGGAGCACTTCGTCACCATTGACGGCGTGGACCACCGGCTCGGCGGCTTGTTCTGCGTCATCGCCACTCAGAACCCGATCGAGTACGAGGGCACGTATCCGCTCCCCGAGGCCCAACTCGACCGCTTTCTGATGAAGGTCCTGGTGGGCTATCCTGACCCCGCGGCCGAACAGGGCATCCTTCGCCTGCACCTGCAAGGCCGCGATCCGCAAGACCTGGAGGCCGCGGGGGTGCAGCAGGTGATCGGCCAGGCCGACCTCGACGCGGCGACCCAGGAACTGGCCGCGCAGACGGTGAAGGAGGAGTTGATGGCCTACTTGCTGGAGCTGGTCCGCCGCACCCGCGAATCCCCGCACACCGTGCTCGGGGCCAGCCCGCGCGCGGCCGTGGCCCTGCTGCGGTGCGCGCAGATCAGCGCCGCGGCGCAGGGGCGCGACTACGTGACCCCCGACGACGTGCAGGACATGGCCCACCCCGTGCTGCGCCATCGCATTATTCTCAAGCCCGAGGCCGAAATCGAGGGCCTCACGGTAGATAGGTTGCTGGACAGTGTCATCGCCTCCGTCCCCGTCCCTCGCTGACGAGGGGCAGACAACCTACGTGGCGACCAGCGCCTCCTGGTCGCCCACCACGCGGCTGGCCGCGGTGGTGGCAGTGGGCGCGGTGGCGTTCGGCCTGGCCGCGCTGTTCCGGCCGCTGCTGTGGCTGGGCGTGCTGTGGTGGCTGGTAGTGATCGCGGCCGTGCTGCTGGACATCAGCGCGCTGCGCGCGGCCCGGCAGATCACCGTGCAGCGGGTCGTGACGCCGGTGCTGTCGCTCGGGATGGCGAATCCGGTGACCCTGGGGGTGCGCAACCTCTCACCCCACGAATATCGCGGCCGGCTGCACGACGAGCCGCCGCTGGAGTTCGTGGTCGAGGGGGCGGACTTCGCCTGCCGCCTGCCGGCCGGGAGCGAGTGCGAGCTCACCTACCATGTCACCCCGCCGCGCCGCGGGGACTTCGCCTTCGGCGCGCTCAACCTGCGCGTCACCGGGGACTATGGGCTGTTGCGGAGACAGTTGCGCTTCGACGCGCCGCAGTCCGTGAAGGTCTACCCGCGGCTCACCGACATTCAGACCGCGGAGTTGGCCCTGCGCAGGAACCGATTCCTGGACATCGGGATCCACCTGGCGCGGCTCCGGGGCACGGGACTGGAGTTCGAGTCGTTGCGAGACTACCTGCCCGGCGACGAACTGCGGCGCATTGACTGGAAGGCCACCGCCCGCCACGACGCGCCGTTCACCCGCGAGTACGAGGTCGAGCGCAGCCAGCACATCATCCTCTGCCTCGATCTCGGGCGAACCATGGCCAGTCACCTGGGGTTGCTGAGCAAAGTGGATCACGCGGTCAATGCGGCCGCGCTGCTGGCCCACGTCGCGGCGCAGATGGGCGATTGGGTGGGGCTGTACGCCTTCGCCGGCGAGCCGCTCGCCTATGTTCCCCCGCGGAAGCACCAGTTCGCTCGCCTCCTCGACTCGCTCTACGCGCTCCAGCCCGAGTTGGTGGAAAGCGATTATCGGGCGGCGTTCCTCGGGGCCTCGCACCGGCTCCGCAAGCGCGCGCTGATCGTGCTCTTCACCGATCTGCCTGACCCCGATTCCTCCGCGCGCCTCATCTCCTACGTAAGTCTGCTCACGTCGCGCCACCTGGTGCTCTGCGCGGCCCTGAGCGATTACGAGTTATACGAACTCGCGGCCAGGTCGCCGCGGGAGCCGCGGGAAATGTACGAGCGGACGGTGGCCTCCGCGCTGCTCACGGATCGGGAGCGCGCCCTTACCGCGCTCCGGGCCGCGGGCGCCATCGCCCTCGACGCCACGCCGTCGAACCTGTCCATGGCGGTGCTGAACCGGTACTTGCAGGTCAAAGCGCACTCGGCCTTGTAGCAACCGCGCGCGGTTTTTCGCGGCGCAGGGGGGAATCCTATCGGCGGCGAAAGGCACGCCGTTTGCCATGCCAGGCGACAAGAGGAGGAACAACGCATGAAGTACCGCAAGCTGGGCCGCGCGGAGTTGCAGGTATCTGAGATCAGCTTTGGCTGTTGGACCATGGGCGGGCTGAACTGGGTGAACGGGGTCCCGAACGGTTGGGCGGACCCGGATGAGAGTGAGATTGCCGAAGGCGTGAAGGTGGCGCTGGACGCCGGCGTCAACCATTTCGACAACGCGGATGTCTACGGCAACGGGCGCGCGGAGCAGATGCTGGCGCGGGTGCTGCGACGCCTCGGGGTGAAATCCACCGATGTGGTCATCGCCACCAAGGTCGGTCACTTCCCCGGCACCGCCGCGCACGCCTACGAGCCGGCCCACCTTCGCCATCAATGCGAGCAGTCGCTGGTCAACCTGGGGCGCGACTATCTCGACCTGTACTACTTCCACCACGGCGACTTTGGGGAAAATGATCGCTATCTCGCCGATGCAGTGGAGACGATGAACCGGCTGGTGGAGGAGGGCAAGGTGCGCTACCTCGGCCTCTCCGCCTACTCTGCTGACGACTTCGCGCGGCTCGTGCCGGTGATCAAGCCCCACGTCTTGCAGAGCTGGGCCAACGCGCTGGATGACGGGTACATCCGCGAGGGCTCGCGGCTGCAAGCCTTGATGGACAAACACGGCCTTGGCTTCGTGGCCTTCAGCCCCCTCGCGCAGGGCCGGCTGCTGAACAAGTACGACCCGAAGAAGCCGCCGGAGTTCGAGTTCGGCGACAATCGGCGCAACAAGGCCGGCTTCTCGGCCGAGGCCCTCGCCGCGCTGAAGCCCAAGCTCGACACGCTCGGGGCGCGGTTCGGCGCGACCACGCAGGACCTCGCTACAGTCGCGCTTCAGTACGTGCTGGCCCACCCCCGCGTCGCCTGCGTCATCCCCGGCTTCCGCAATTCCCGCCAGGCCGCCATCAACGTCTCCGCCGACGGGAAGGTGCTGACAACCGAGGAGGTCGCGTTCGTCCGGGCGACGCTGGCATAACCAATCCATAGGTTGTCATCCCGAGCGAAGCGAGGGATCAATCTGGACATAGTCAGAGCGCCGCAAGGCGCTCTGCCCTTCTAGAAGAGTCACCCCCCCACCACCTCCACCTCCCTTGCCTCATTCACCCACAACCCCTCCACCGTCGCCGCGAAGCCCCACAGCCGTACCACGTGCAGGGCCTGACGAATCTGCGCTAGGTGCAGTTCCTTCGTGCCCGGGCTGGCCGCGCATTCATGATGCCCCACCACCGCGATCACGCTCGAGCCGTGCCGCGCGAGGGAGAGGCGCGCCTTCTCGCGCAGTCGCTCCACTTCCTCGGCCGGGCCGAGGGCGAGCACTTTGTCGGCCCCCGGCTCGGTGATCGCGTCCACGTAATCGAGGTAGTAGCGCTCCCGCAGCCACTTCGCCACCGGCTCCTGCACCCGGCCGTCAATGCAGTTGATCACCGTCCCGAAACGAGAGGCGGCGGGTTGGCCCATTACAGAATCTTCGCCAACAACTGTGCGCTGTGCGGGTCGAGCTTTGTGCTGTCGGGGATATCGTACCGGTTCCCCTCCGCGTCGGTGATGAGCACCCTCCCGCCCTTCAAGTAGATCACGTTGTCGCGGATATCGCGCAGCGTCACCTCCCGCGGCCCGCGGTCGGTTTCGATCTCACACACCGCCACGCCGCCGTAGTCCTTCACCGACAGGATCTCCAACAAGACAGGGTGGAGGTAGCGCCGGTCCAATTCCGCCTGCACCAGCGCGCGCGACTCCGGGGCGAGGCGCTGCCAGTGCACCAGCAGACCGTGCTCCTTCCCCTTTCCCGGATCGTTCTCTCGGACGGAGATATATCGGTCTGGGTCGGACAGCGGGTGAGCGCGCAGGAACCGTGGCTCGAGCAGCGTCACCTCGTCGCCAATCGTGGCGCAGATCCGCCCGTTCAACTCCGCGTTGCGATACACCTTCACCTGCTCCGGGTCCAGATAGCGCAGCGTCGGCGCCTCTCTCAGCTTCGTCATTTGACTACTCATCCCGCGCCTTCTCCTCTCCCTGGCCCCTGGCCCCCGGCCCCTGGCCCCTCATTCATGGAGCGCCTCCAGCGTGGACGTCTTCCGGTGCATCTGCAAGAGCTCGTAATACGTCCCCTTGTTCGCCTCCAACTCCTCGTGCGTGCCGTGCTCGCCCACCTTCCCGTCCTCGATCACGAGCAGCGTGTGGGCGTTGCGCAGCGTAGAGAGCCGGTGCGCAATCGCGATCGTCGTCCGCCCCATGGTCAGCCGCGCCAAGGCCTCCTGAATCTGCTCCTCCGTCTCCAGGTCCACGTTCGCCGTGGCCTCGTCCAGGATGAGGATGGCCGGGTCGTGGAGAATCGCGCGAGCGATGCAGAGCCGCTGCTTTTCCCCGCCGGAGAGATTGCCGCCGCGCTCGCCCACCTGGGAGTCATAGCCGTCCGGCCGGTTGACGATGAAATCATGGGCGTTGGCGATCTTCGCCGCGGCCATGATCTCCTCCATGGTCGCGTCGGGCTTCGCGTAGGCGATGTTCTCGGCGATGGTGCCGTGGAACAGGAACGGCTCCTGCAGCACCGCCCCCAGCCGGCCCCGGTAGGCCCACAGCGAGAGGTCCTTGAGCGGGATGCCGTCCACCAGAATCTCGCCCTGATCGGTCTCGTAGAACCGACAGATCAGGTTGACGATGGTGGTCTTGCCCGCGCCGCTCTTACCCACCAGGCCCAGCATCTTGCCCGGCTCGACCTTGAACGAGACCTCTTTCAGGATCGGCTGGTCCACCTTGTAGCCGAAGCTCACGTCGCGGAACTCGATCTCGCCCCGGATCTCCTCGGGCACGATATCGCCCCGCGTCCCCTCGCTGTCGCTCTCCGCGTCCAGCACCTCGAAGATCCGCTCCGCCGCGGTCATGGCGCGAGACATCCACTGGACAAGCTGCGGCAGGCTGTTCATGGGTCCGTACAGCATGCCCAGGTAGGCCAGGAACGCCATCAGGACGCCGGGCGTCACACGCGGGTCCTTCACGGCCTCCCATCCGCCGAAGTACCACACCAGCAGCGACCCGGCCCCGATCATCAGGTTGATCACCGGGAATACCGTCGCCCAGATGCGCTCCGCCGCGATGGTCGCGGTGAACAACTCCAGGTTGCGCGCGTCGTAACGATGGATCTCATTGGTCTGCTGGGAGAAGGCCTTGATGATCCGCACCCGGCCCAGCGCGTCGCTCACCAGCGAGTAATACCGCCCCCAGCGGAACCAGTAGGCGTGGAAGGCCTCCCGGAGGCGCTGCCACAGCAGCTTCGTCAGCAGGCTGACCAGGGGCGTGGGCAGCAGCGCGATCAGCGCCAGCTTCCAGTTAAGGCAGAGTGTCATCACCGCCACGCCCACCACGGTGAGCACGTTGATGGTGAACCACGGAAGGCCGAAGGCGAGGAAGTCCTGCACCCCGTTCGAGTCCTGGGTCAACCGGGAGATGATCGCCCCGGTCGGGTGCCGGTCGTAGTACTTCATGGAGAGCCACTGAAGGCGGTCGTAGAGCTCGGAACGGATGTCGAGGCTGATCCGACCTCCCAGCCACGCGCCCAACCGCCCGCGCCAGATGCCGATGCCTGTCCCCACGATAGAGCTCAGGGCCAGTCCCAGCACCAGCCAGCCCAGCAGGGCCGGGTTGCGCGGGATCACCACGTCATCCACCAGCTTCTTAGTGAGCCATGGACCGACCAGCCCGAGCGCCGAACCCGCCAGCATCAGCCCGCTCACCAGCGTCAACTGCCACCGATACCCGTGTGCGCGGCCCAGCAGCCTCCGCAGCACCGCCCCCTTGCGCAGGCAGCGCGGGCAGACCCGCGTCAACTCCCCGAGCGCCATTCCGCAGGAGGGGCAGACATGGGTCTCCTCCTCCTCCGTCGGAATCGGCTTGTCCTTCACCACCGCGTCGAGCTGCGTGCGTAGCCGCGCGAACCGGTTCGTGAGCGCGCTGGTGTACGGGAGCAGGTCCACCTTCCGCCCGTCCATCTCGGCCTGCAGCATCCCGCCGCCGATCAGGTTCTCGATGCTGACCTCGGAGATATCCTTCACCGGCAGGTCCACCGGCACCGCGGCCCGACCGCCGTCGGGGGAGACCACCAGGAGACGATCCCCGGCGAGCGCGACCCAGCGCTCTCCGAAGTTCCCGTCCTCGCCGAGGTCGGTCGCCGCGGCCAGCCGCACCTTCGCCTCCGGCGCGACCCGCGCCACGGCCTCGGTCATCCATTCCGGCAGGTTGTGGTTTGCTTGTTCTGCGGTCACAGCACACTCCCTGATCCCCTCGACCCGCGGCAACCCTCCGATGCTGCCGCCTACTACTGTACAGTCAAAGTCAACCCTCTATTATCCGCCCCGGTCCTTCCGCCCGCGCCGCGGTTCTGTCAACCGCGGCCCCAACGCCTGTCACATTGCGCCGGCTTCGGCACACCCGGCCGCCTCGGGCTTGCGCGCCACCACCATCATGCCGCGCGAGAGCGCCGTATACTGAGACGCGTCCCAGCCCCCATAGGTTCGCTCCCATTCCAGCCCGGCCCGCTCCAGCATCCTGTTCATCTCGGACGGCGCATAGATACGCAGTGTGAACCCAGTCTCCCGGCGGCTGCCGTCCGGCGCGATGATCGTGCGCGTCATGGTGATCCGGCCCTTCCGCTCGTCCCACGTCTCCTCGTCCAAGACCAAGTGTCCCTCGTACTCGCACCAATCGCGTGGCTGGAAGCGGATCGCGGTCCACTCCCGGTTGTGCACATCGAGCAGCAGCCTCCCGCCCGGCTTCAGCGCGCGCTGCACCGCGCCCAGCACCTTCTCATCCTCCTCGTCAGTCTCCAGATAGCCGAACGACGTGAACACGCTCACCACCGCGTCGAACTCCCCCTCCCACGGCAGGTCACGCATATCTCGATGCGCCCACTCGACGCCGACGCCGGTGCCTCTGGCATCCCGTTCGGATGCCAACGGCATCCCGAGAGGGACCTGCTCCGCTCGCCCCTTAGCCAGGCCCAGCAGATACTCGGACAAGTCCAGCCCCGTCACCGCGAATCCCCGCCTCGCCAGTTCCACGCTGACTCGCCCCTGCCCGCAGCACAGATCCAGCACCCGCGCCCCGGGCGGCAGCTCCAGCGCCTCTACCAGGAAGTCGCACTGCCCCGCCGTCCGCGCCTCCACCCACTCACCTCCCTGCAAGTGGAAGCGCATGTAGTCCTCGTCGAAGAACTCCTGATACCACGCCATCGCCCTCTCCTCCCTCGACCCTAACCCCTAGCTCCTAGCCCCTAAACAAAAAGCCACAGGCTGTCTGCCTGTGGCTCGCTCACATCTCTCGGGAGAACACTCATCCCGTGGGCGGGCTCACAGGCCATGACAAGGGGGTAAGGTCGCGGACGATTGCCGCGAACAGATCCAGGTATGGGCGTGTCGTTCTGACCATAGTGGCGGGATGTTAGCAGAGAGTTTGGTTGGTGTCAAGAGGCAGCGCGAGCCGTGGCGACGCCGCCACCGCCGCGCTCCGGTGGCGGCGTCGCACGTGTGAAGCCGTGGTTCAGCCGCGTGCTTACTTGGCCTTCCGGCTCACGTCCAGTTCGAGATAGCCGCCCGGGTTGCTGATGATCACGTTCCTCCATGGCGACACGCGAATAAGGGTCGGCGCTCCGTACGCGCTGAACGAACCGCGAGAGGCGAGCGTAGATTCCCGCCAGAGGGAGATTGTGGGATCAAAGAAGTTGCCGCTGACAATTGTCAACTCCGTGGGCGTGGTAGTGACAGTGGTCGCCCCGAGTGCCAGTTGACCCAGGAGGGTGAGCGAGGGAAGGCTGTAGCTAGTGTTGCCCAGATAGAGTCTGTCGCCGCGGCTGTTGACCCAAAGGTCGCGGTAGTACGGCGCGGCCGCCACAGACGGCCCGAGCCCGGGTGTGTCCGTGCTGACGTCCACGGCCTGCACGCCCACGCCACTGCTCAACACGTACAAGGTGTTGGCGTCAGGGCTGATGGCCACCGTCGGCTGCGTGAAGTAGTCAGTGAAGAAACGACCCACCAGCGTCCCGCCTGTAGTGGTGTCGAGGACGCGGAGTTCGCTGGTCATGAACCAGGGATCCGATTCCGCGATCACGTACAGCCGCCCGGGCCGCCCGGCCGCAATCGCCTGCGGCGCCGCGCCCACATCGAAGGAGCCGACGCGCTGTCCCAAAGACAGGTCAATCACCCCGATCGTGTTCGCCGACTGCTCGGCGACGTACAAGATGCTCCCGCTCGGATCCAGTGCCAGGCTGGAGGGACCTGCCGCTGCGGGGATGCTGTTCAGGATCGTCCCGTTCTCGACGGACACCACTAACACCCGGCTGTTGTCCCGATCCGCCGCGTAGACAACGGGGAGCACAGGGTCAGGCACGATGGCCGACACCGCTCCTCCGACGGGGACGAGGATCGAGGAGGGGGCTCCAGCTAGTCCCACCCCCGCCCCGCTCCCCAACATCACGCCGCACGCAAGCATCAGCAGCACTCCCACTTGTAGCCTCATAGGCCACCTCCTGATTAGTACTACAGCAAGTTACTACTATAGACACTGGAAACCTCTTTGGAGTTCACGCCGCCTCCGCTCCGACGCTGCCGACCCTCGACCATGCCGCACCTCCCGCCCCAACCGTGCAGGGAAGCAGCCCACTTCGCCCGAACCTCCTGGTAGGAGCGTTGAGAATGAACGTGTTGCAACGCTTATTGTCTTTGGGTATAGAAGAGAAGACTCAACTCGGCGTCGCCGCGACGCCGGGAGAGATTGCGCATCAGCCCGAGATGTGGCGCGATACGGCCGGGCGCGTCGCAGAGGCCGCGCCCGGCCTTCGCGCCCTTCTCGGGCTAGTAGGTTTGCCGGGCCGTGCCGCGGAGGTGGTGTTCGCCGGCGCGGGCACGTCGGATTTCGTCGGGCGCTGCCTGGAGGCGCCGGTGAGTGCGGCCTTGCGCACCCGCGCCCTCGCCGTGCCCACCACTGACATCGTCACCCATCCCGCCTGGGCCTTCCCCTCCACCCGGCCGGCGGTGCTGGTCTCCTTCGCCCGCTCCGGCAATAGCCCGGAGAGCGGGGCCGCGATGGAACTCGCCCTCGCTCTGCGCCCGGAGGTGCGACACCTCATCATCACCTGCAATGCCGAAGGAGAGCTGGCGAAGCGCGCCGCCGGGTTGGGCGACCGCGCCTACGCGCTCGTGCTCGACCCGCGCACCAATGACCGCGGCCTGGCCATGACCAGTTCGTTCACCTCCATGGTGATCGCAGGCCTGGGGCTGGCCTACTTGGATCGGGTTGACGAGTACGTGGACCTCGTGGACCGCGCCGCGACCGCCGCCGAACGCGTCCTGGAAACCGCGCCCGACATCGCCGACTCCCTGGCGCAGCGCGGCCCCCAGCGCGCCTGTTTCCTCGGGTCCGGCCCGCTGCTCGGGGCGGCGACGGAGTGCCATCTCAAGCTGCAAGAGTTGACCGACGGCCGCATCATCTGCTTCTATGACAGCTTCCTCGGGCTGCGCCACGGCCCGCGCGCGGCGATCCGCGACGACACCTTGGTGGTCTGCTTCCTCTCCTCCGACCCGCAGGTGCGCCGGTACGAACTCGACCTGATCCGCAGTAACCGCGCCCAGGGCATCGGCCTCGCGCACGTGCTCGTGGCCGACCGCGCCGACGAAGAGTTGCGGGGGCTGGCCGATCACGTCATCGTCTACGACCCCGACGGCACGCTTGCCCTGCCCGACGCCTTCGCCGCGCCGGTAGTCACGGTCGTCGGGCAGTTGCTCGGCCTCTTCGCCTCCCTGGCGTCAGGCCTGAAGCCCGACACCCCCAGCGCCGGGGGTGTGATTAGCCGGGTGGTGCAGGGCGTGACTATCTACCCGTGGGAAGGCGAGCAGCCGTGATCCGCGCCGTGCTCTTCGACATGGACGGACTGATCATTGATTCAGAGCCGATTCACTTCCGGGCCTTCCGCGGGTTCATGCAAAACCACGGGGTCGCGCTGCCGGAGTCGGTGATGCCGGAGTTCATCGGCTACAACGAGATCGAGAATATCCGCTGGCTCAAGGAGCGCTACGACCTTCCCCAGCCCCTGGAGGAGTTGGTGTTGGAGCGCCGCGGCGTCTACGCCCACCTCCTCGAGACCGCGGACCTTCCCGTCTTCCCCGGCTTCTGGGAACTGAGCGCCGAAGCCAAGCGCCGTGACCTCCAACAGGCCGTCGTCTCCTCCAGCGTCCGGCCCCAAGTGGAGTTGCCGTTGACGAGGCTGCTGGAGGGCCGCGACCCGTACCAATACTTCGACGCCATCATCAGCGGCGACGATGTCACCCACACCAAGCCCGCGCCGGATATCTACCTGCTGGCGCTGGAGCGACTCGGCGTCCCGGCCTCCGCCGCCATTGCCTTCGAAGACACCCCCGCGGGCGTGAAGTCGGCCGCGACCGCCGGTATCGCCGTGTACGCGGTGCCGAACGAGTACACGCGGGAACTCCACTTCCCGGAGGCGACAGCCGTTCTGAATAGCCTCACCGACGCCCTCCCCTATCTCGACTGCCGCGCGGAGAGGCCCTCATGAACGGGGTCTTCTTGCTCTTCTTTGCGCTCCTCTGCGTCCTTTGCGTCTTTGCGTTGGAATGACCATGCCCTCCATCGCCATCATCGGAGAACTCAACCTCGACCTCATCGTCACCGGCGCGCCGGGGCTGCCCCTGCTCGGCGAGGAGCTGATCGTGGAGGGGATGGACCTGACGCTCGGCTCCTCCTCCGCCATCCTCGCCTGCCAGCTCGCCAAACTCGGCGACGACGTGCTCTTCGTCAGCAAGGTCGGCGGCGATGACTTCGGACGGCGCGCGCTGAGTTTTCTGAAAGACAAGGGCGTGCCTACCGGATCGGTGGCGGTGGTTCCGGAGATGGCCTCGGGGCTGACCATCTCCGTCTCCGTCGGCACCGAGCGCGCCATGCTCACGCAACTCGGCACCATTGAGGAGATGCGCTGGGACGATGTGGACTGGGCGAAGCTGGAGGGCTATCGCCACCTGCACATCAGCTCCTATTACCTCCAGCGCAACCTCCGCCCCGACATCGGCCGCATCTTCGCCCGCGCCCGGCGGATGGGCATGACCACTTCGCTCGACACGGGCTGGCCGTCCGACGGGGCCTACCGCGGTGAGTTAACTGACGTGTGGCCCCACCTGGACGTGTTCCTCCCCAATGAGGCGGAGGCGATGGAGTTCACGGGACGGCCCACTGTGGAGGCCGCGCTCTCCGCCCTGAGCGAGCACCTCCCCACCGTGGCCGTGAAGCTCGGCCCAGACGGAGCGATGGTGAAGCGCGGCGAACAGGTGGCGCGCCGACCGGGCTTCGTGATAGACGTCGTGGACACCACCGGCGCCGGGGATTCGTTCAACGGCGGGTTCCTCCACGGGTACCTGGCCGGGATGGACCTGGGCGATTGCCTCGACTTGGGCAACGCCTGTGGCGCGTGCTCCGCGCTCGGGGTCGGCGGGACCACCACGCAGGCGACGCTGGAACAAGCGATGGAGTTCATCCGCACCACGCCGAGACGGCTGTGAGGGAGGCAAGATGACCGCAGTGCTGCTTATCATCGGGATTCTCGCGGGATTGGTCATCGGCTGGCTGTTGGCCGCGTCTCGCCTGGGCAAGCAGTCGCAGGCCGAGCGGGAGCAACGCGTCGCGGCCGAGACTCGCCTGGAGGAAATGACCAAGCAGCTCGCCGCCCAGGGCTCGCTCCTGGAGGCGGCGCGGGGCC
>CAZUGW010000003.1:18491-19785 GCA_964620055.1 uncultured bacterium | reverse complement strand
CTCGGGAAGAGCGCCGCGTCGATCTCGAGACGGTCGTCGAGGAGCGCGCCCAGCGGCAGCTCGTCGAAGATGAGGATCACCAGCGGCGCGGGCCTGGTCACCGCGACCTTCGAGGGCTCGCTCCTGGAGGCGGCGCGGGGCCAGCTCTCCGACAGCTTCAAGGCGCTTTCCTCCGACGCGCTGCAGGCCAACAGCCAGGCCTTCGTGGATCGCGCCAAGCAGACCCTGGAGCCGCTGCAAGAGGCCCTCAAGCGCTACGAGGAGCATGTGCGGACGCTGGAGCAAACGCGGCGGGAAGACTACGGCAACCTGGACGCGCAGATCAAGACCCTGATGACTGCAGAAGAGCAACTCAAGCGCGAGACCGGCAACTTGGTGAACGCGCTGCGCCGTCCGCAGGTGCGCGGCCGCTGGGGCGAGATGACCCTGCGCCGCGCCGCCGAACTCGCCGGGATGACGAAGTACTGCGATTTCGACGAACAGGAGGTCCTCGCGGGAGACGGCGGACGCCTCCGCCCCGACATGATCGTCCGCCTCCCCGCCGGGCGGCAGGTGGTGGTGGACGCCAAGTGCTCGCTCGACGCCTACCTCAACGCGGTGGAGGCCCAGGACGAGCAGACGCGCAAGGCCTGCCTGACTCAGCACTGCCGCCAACTCCGCGATCACATGCAGGCCCTGGCCAGCAAGAGCTACCAGGACCAGTTCTCCTCCGGCCTCGACTTCGTCGTGATGTTCGTGCCTGGCGAATCCTTCCTCGCGGCCGCGGTGGACGAGGACCCGAAGCTGCTGGAGGACGGATTGCAGAGGAAAGTGCTGCTCGCCAGTCCAATCAACCTCATCGCCCTCCTCCACGCCGTCGCTTACGGCTGGCGGCAGGAGCAGGTGACGGAGAACGCGCAGCAGATCAGCGACCTGGGCCGGCAGGTATACGACCGGGTGCGCGTCTTCGTCGGCCACCTCTCCAAGCTCGGTAAGAACCTCGACGGCGCCACCGCGGCCTACAACGAGGCCATCGGCTCGCTCGAGCGCAACGTCCTCCCCGCTGCCCGGCGGTTCCGCGACCTGGGCGCGGCCACCGGCGCGGAGATCCCCGAGCTCGCGGAGGGGGACCGCCAGGCGCGGCAGTTGACCGCGCCAGAGGTGGGAGAACGAGAGGGGAGCGCCGCGCGCGAGGACTGAGCGGGGTAGTTGGACTTGATCAGAAGAGCGCCGTTAGAATAACAAGGCTTGGTTGTCATCCCGAGCGAAGCGAGGGATCAATCCCGAAGTAATGCCGTCCGCCGCAGGCGGACGG
>CAZUGW010000003.1:15718-18481 GCA_964620055.1 uncultured bacterium | reverse complement strand
CCGTCCCCCACCACCCCCGCCTCCTCCCCTCTCCGCCTCTGCCTTCCCCCCTACCCCAACCTCAACGCGGCCAGAGCCGCGCCGCCGATCACTCCCGCGTCATCCCCCAGCTCGGCGGGCACGACGCGGCAAGTGCTCGCGGGGACCATATGGGCCCGCGCCCGGACCGTGCGCAGCATCGGATCGAAGAGCACCTTGCCGGATTGCGCGATGCCGCCCCCGACGATCAGCACCTCGGGGTTGTAGAGTTGGATCAGGTTCGCCACCCCCAGGCCCACGTAGTAGCCTGTCTCCGCCATCACCTCCAGCGCCACCGCGTCGCCCTCCCCGGCGCAATGCGCGATCAGCGCGGGCGTGATGGAGCCGAGCCGGTAGTGCACCTTCTCCGCGATCTCCGTCTTTCGCCCGTGCTGGATCTTGGTGACCGCCCGCGCGATAATCGCGTCCCGGCCGGCCAGGGCCTCCCAACAGCCGCGGTTGCTGCACCCGCAGAACGGACCATCTGGCTCGATGGTCATATGCCCCACTTCGGCGAAGCCCTCGGTGTGGCCCAGAGGCAGCCGCCCGTCAATGATCGCCCCGCCGCCGATGCCGGTGCCGAGGGTGATCATCACCACGTTGTCGCACCCTCGCCCTGCGCCGAACTTGTGCTCGCCCAGCGTGGTGACGAAGACGTCGTTGAGCATGAAGGTTGGCCGGCCGATGGCCTCTTGCACCGGCGGTGTCACCGGCACATTGCGGGAGTCGGCGAAGTTCGGGGAAAACAGGCAAATACCTTGTTTCGAGTCGTGCCCGCCCGGTACGCCCATGCCGATGCCGCGAATGTCGCTCGCCTGGTATCCCGCGTTGCCGATCGCCTCTTGGATGGCCTCTATCGTCTGTTCCACCGAGAGGCGCATTCCCTTGTCCGCCAGGGCCGGCCGCCGCGCCTCGCCGAGGATGCGCCCCTCCGGATCCACCACCCCGGCGCGGATGGTGGTCCCGCCGACGTCCACGCCGACGTAGAGTTCAGGGGTGTGGGGTTGTTCCATTGTGGCAAGCTCCAGGGGCCAGGGTTCAGGGGGTTAGTTCTCCGCCGCTCCGTTGCTCCCTTTGTGTCGAAGAGGTGAAGAGGCGAAAGGGCCGTGGCGAAGTATAGGGACAGTGAGTGCTGCCGAGTGTTGGAGAGCCGTCATGTTCGACACGGAGTGGATGGAAACGCGTGCGGACACCGCGCGCGTCGCGGGTCTGCGAGACCGCGTGCGCGCCGCGATGGAGCGGCCGCCGGAGGGATGGCAGTGCCCGAAGCGGATCGGCGACGCGCATTGGCACGAACCCGTCGCCGTGCGCAAGGCGCGGGCGGAGGCGCTCAAGCTCGCCCACATGCCGGACGACTTGTGGGAGGGCCAGCTCCTCGCGGGGTCCATGACCCTTGAGGATCCGCGCGTGCACGCGGAGTGGGGCTTCCCGGATTACCTCACCGAGGCCGAGCGCGCCGACGCCGCCGCGCGGGGCCTGGGGACGTGGTGCTTCGGGCACATCGTGCCGGATTACCCCACCTTGCTCACCAAGGGCCTGACCGAGATTCGCGCCGAGGCGGAGCAGGAGTTGGCGCGCGTCGGTGGGCCGGAGGAGGTGGCGTTCCTCCAGTCCGCGATCATCTCGCTGGAGGGCGTGATTCACTTCGCGGCGCGCCTGGCCGCGCGGTGCGAGGCCGAGGCAGAGGCCGCCGACCCGGGGCGCAGGGCCGAACTGCGCCAGATGGCCGCGAACCTGCGCCAGTCACCCGCCGGCCCCGCGCAGACCTACTGGCAGGCCCTGCAAGCGGTATGGCTGCTGCACATGATCTTCCACTCCACCATGAACGGGAACGCGATGGGCCGGCTGGATCAGTACGCCTGGCCCCCCCTCCAGGCCGATCTGGAGGCGGGGCGGGTGGACCTCGACTTCGCGGCGGAGCTGACCGACTGCTTCTGCCTGAAGTTCAACGAGCGCGCCGCCACCCTCGAGGAGCAGCGCCCCGGGGCGCGGGAGGAGGAGCCGTCCGATCTATCCCGCCGTACGCGCCACTACACCTCCTCCCAACTCGGCAGCCGGCGGGATTCGTTGGACGCCACCAATCACTGGTTGCAGAACATCGTCGTCGGCGGCCTCACCCCTGAGGGCGAGGACGGCACGAACCCGCTCACCTTCCTTCTCCTGGAGAGCTATCGGCGCAACCGGATGACCAACCCGCTGCTCACGGTGCGCCTTCATCGCGACTCGCCGGAGGATTTGGTGCGGTACGCGTGCGAGGTGCTGAAGGACGGCGGCGGGATGCCCGCGCTGTTCAACGATGAGCAGATCATCCCGTCGCTGGAGCGGATCGGGATCCCGCAGTCGGACGCGCGGGACTACACGAATGACGGATGCTGGGAGATCATCCTCCCCGGCCGCACGGATTTCCGCTTCCAGCGGTTGAGCGTGATGCTCTGCCTGGAGTGGGCCTTGCACCGAGGCCGCTCTCGACTGGACGGGACGCAGCAAGGGCCTGACACAGGAGATCCGCGCGGGTTCAGCAGTTACGACGACGTGTGGCAGGCCTTCCTCACCCAACTCGACGCGATGGTCGGGCGCGTGGTGGGGGACGTGGTGGAGCACGTCAACTCCCGCCGCGTCTACGCTCCCGTGCCGTTGCTGAGCGCGTTGATCGCGGGGTGCATTCCGAATCATCGTGACATGACCGCGGGCGGCGCGAAGCATCGCACCTTCGGGATGCTAGCGGAGGGCGCGGCCCACGGCATT
>CAZUGW010000003.1:5909-15708 GCA_964620055.1 uncultured bacterium | reverse complement strand
GATCAAGACGGTGGTCTTCGAGCAGAGGATCGCGACCATGGCGGAGCTGTGCGACGCGCTGGAGGCGGATTTCGTGGAGCACGAGCGATTGCGCGCGGCCCTGCTCGCCGCGCCCAAATACGGAAATGACGACGACCGCGCGGATGCGGTGGGGCGGGCACTGATAGACGCGTTCACCTCCACCGTGGCGCGGCACGCGGAGGCGCATCGCGCGGTGATCAAGTTCCCGGCTGGCGTGGGCACGTTCTCGTGGTACATCGGCATCGGCGAAGGCCTGGGGACCTCGGCGGATGGGCGGCTCTCGGGCGAGCCGGTGTCGTCCAACTTCTCGCCGGCGTTGGGGCGGGATATGGAGGGCCTCCCGGCGGCGATCCTGTCCTATGCGAAGATGCACCACTGCAACCTCCCTGCGGGCAGCCCGCTCGACTTGCGGCTTGCTCGTCGCCTAGTGGAGGGAGAAGACGGGACGGCGCGGATGGCGGCGCTGGTCCGCGGGTTCGTGGACACGGGCGGCGCGATCATGACGCTGACGGTCGCGGATACCGAGGAACTGCGCGCGGCCCAGTGCGAGCCGGACCGGTACCAGTCACTGCGCGTGCGGATGGGCGGGTGGTGCGCGTACTTCACCATGCTCAGCCGGGAGCAACAGGACCACCACCTCCGCCGCCAGGAGGGCCGGTCGTGACGGACGTCGCGGGGCTGGTCTTCGACATTGATACGTTCGCGGTCCACGACGGCCCCGGGATTCGGATGGCGGTGTATCTGAAGGGCTGTCCGCTGGCGTGCGCGTGGTGCCACAGCCCGGAGTCGCGCCGCGCGGGTCCCGAGCTGATCCTGATCCGCGACCGCTGTGCGTTGTGCGGGGCCTGCATGACGGCTTGCCCGCAGGGCGCGCACGTGCTGGAGAATGGCGCGCACCTCATTACCCGCGAGGTCTGTGTCGCGTGCGGCGAGTGCGTGGAGCGCTGTGTACACGGCGCGCTCGCGATCAAGGGCTATCGCATCACGGCCTCCGAGATCGTTGCCAAAGCGGTGCGCCTCAAGCCGTTCTTCGATCACTCCGGGGGCGGCGTCACTCTCACCGGCGGCGAGGTCACGTTGCAGCCGGAGTTCGCGGCCGCGGTGCTGGCCGGGTGTCGGGAGCAGGGGATTCACACCGCGCTCGAGACCTGCGGCGCGTGCGCGTGGGAGCGCCTCGCGATGCTTCTCCCTCATACCGACCTGGTGCTGTGCGACCTCAAGCTGATGGACGACGCGGAACACCGCCGCTGGACGGGGGCCTCGAACCGCGTGATTCTGGAGAATGCAGGCCGCCTCGCCGGCCACCGGCTGGCCGGTGGGAGGGTGCAGATTCGTATCCCGCTCATTCCCGCGATCACCGATACGGACGAGAACCTGCGCTCCATCTTCGCCTTCATGCAGTCCGTCGGCCTGCCCTCGGCAGCGCTCTTGCCGTACAACCCCGCGGCGGCGGCGAAGTACGAGTGGCTCGGGCTGACGTACGGCCTGTGCGGCGAACCGCAGACCGTCGCGCGCCTCTCAGAAATACAAGCTCTTGCCATGACATTTGGCGTCACCGCCGTCGTTACCTGATCTCAGGAGAGCGCCGTGCACGATAACCCCTTCACCTCCCCCGGCCACTGGTACCGCGCCAACCTGCACGCGCACACCACCAACTCCGACGGCGACCTCTCGCCGGAGGACTGCGCGGAGTTCTACCGTCGCGCGGGATACGACATTCTCGCGTTGACGGATCACTGGTGCGTGTCAGTAGGGGCACGGCATGCCGTGCCCAACCCCGGCGCTTCTCCCAGGGCACGGCCTGCCGTGCCCCTACTGATCCCTGGTGTCGAGTTGGACGGAGGTCAACCTGCCCAGGGCACGAGCTATCACATCGTCGGACTAAACGTGCGCTCGCGGGGCCGGATCGCCCGTCGCCAGGGCGCGACCGCGCAGCAACTGGTGGACATGATCCGCGACGACATCGGGGACGCGTTCATCGCCCACCCCTACTGGTCGGGCCTGATGGCGAGCGACATGGCCGGTCTGGAGGGCTGCTTCGCGGTGGAGGTGTACAACACGGGCTGCGATCTGGAGATCCTGCGCGGCTACAGCACGGTGCACTGGGACGACCTGCTCACCCTCGGCCACAACTTCGGCGCGGTGGCCGTGGATGACGGCCACCATCACGCGATGGACCACGGCCTGGCCTGGACCATGATCCGCGCCGAGGAGTTGAGCGTGGAGGCGGTAATGGAGGCGCTGCGCCACGGTCGCTACTACGCCTCCACCGGGCCGGAGATTCGCGATCTCAAAGTGGCCGGCGGGCGAATCCATATCGCCACTTCTCCCGTAGTATCTATTGCGCTGGTGTCCGCACCCACGCGAGGCGGTCGGGTCTTCGCCCCGGGGGGCGAGCGCCTCACCGAGGCGCAGTTCCCGCTGCCGGAGGCCCGCTACTGCCGGGTGGAGATCATGGACGGAAACGGCAAGACGGCGTGGTCGAATCCGGTGCTGCTGGCGAGTTAGCCGAAGGGAGCGAATCACAATGAGATCCACTGGAATTGCGCTGGCAATGGCGGTGCGGTTGCTCTGTGCCATGACCGCGACGCAGGCCGCCGACCTTCCGCCGAACCTCCGCTCCATGCTGGAGAAGAGCGCGTCGCTTCAACTCACGCGCTTCCCCATCGGGTTCTGGAACTACACCAGCCTGAAGCAGGACGGGGCGCGCCTGGACGAGGCGGAGGTGGAGGAGTGGGCCGACGCCGGCTTCACCGTCACCATGAGCCCGTCCTTCGACCCGGCGGACGCGGAGCAGGTGGCGCAGATTCGGCGGATGCTGAAGTGGGCGGACCAGCGTGGGATGAAGCTCGTCCTCTGCGACCCACGCACCTATGGGCCGCGGGCGAGCGCGGACGGCAAGGAGGTCTCGATCCCCAAGGATCGGGCGGAGAAGCTCGCGGCCGCGATCGAGGACTTCCGCAATGAGCCCGCGGTGTTCGGCTTCGAGGTCGGCGATGAGCCTGATCTCCCGGCTATGAACGCGTTTCTGGGCTCCTATCGCCTCGCCAAGGAGGCCGCGCCGCAGTGGCATCCCTTCGCGAATTTCCTGCCCTACTACTCTCCCGGCCTGGAGACCGCGACCACCTATCCCACCTGGGCGGATTGCCTCAACTTCGCCGCGGCCAACTTCGCCCCGGCGAAGTTGGACTTCCTCTGCTATGACTGCTACACCCAGATGCTTCCCGACCCGCTGGGCGTAGACATCTACTTCGGCAACCTGCGCCTCTATCGGGAGATGGCCTGGCGCACCGGGATCCCGTTCTGGACGACGCTGCTGTCGGTGGGTCACTTCGACTACCGCTGCCCGAGCTATGACGATCTGCGCTGGCAGTTCAACACCGCCCTCGCCTCCGGCGCGAACGGCGTGATGTGGTTCCTCTACTATCTGCGCGAGGGCGAGTCGAACTACCGTGGCGCGCCCGTGGATGAGAACTGGGATCGGACGCAGACCTACTACGACCTGCGCCGAATTCAGAAGGCCTTCCACCGCCGCTACGGCGACCTGTTCCAGCACCTCGCGCCCACCCGCGTCACGTTCTACCCGGTGGCGCGCGGCGCGGGACAGGTGTTCACGCCGGATGAGCTTGTCTCGGAGATCACCGTGGACGCTCCCACGTTCGTAGACCTCGCGGGCAAGCGCCACGAGCTGCGCGACCCGAACCATCCTCTCCTCCTCGGCGAGTTCGTGGACGCCAAGGGCGGGCGCTATGCGATGCTGGTGAACAACAGCACGGAGAAGAGCGTGCGAGTCGCGCTCACCTTCCCCGGCTCCGACGTGAAGCTCTTCTCGTGGGCGGACGGCCGTGAGCGGGAGGGCCTCGCCTACTCCGCAGATGTGAACTCCTCCCGCAAGATGGAGCGCACCGAGCAGGGCCTTCGCGTCTGGCACTGGCTCGCGCCCGGGCAGGAGGCGGTGTACCGCGTGGACTCGGAGCAGGCGCGCCACGCGAAGATCACGGTCCCGTAGCTCGGATATCCGATTCCCGATCCCCTGCCGGTATGGTATCCTATAGGGGATCGGAAGAGGCATGTTGGGCAGGAGCTTGCCTCCTGCCACAGTGCCCATCGGAAGCGCGCTCTTGTTCCTAGCACTCATCGAGGCAATGCGGCCCGGGCAATGGACGAAGAATCTCTTCGTCTTCGCCGGGGTAATATTCGCTCGCAAGCTGGACGATCCGACGGCGGTGATCGAGAGCATCGCCGCTTTCGGCATCTTCTGCCTGCTCTCCTCCGCCGTCTATCTCGTCAACGACGTGGTGGATGCGGAGAAGGACCGCGCCCACCCCACTAAGCTCACCCGCCCCATCGCCTCCAGTCGGCTCAAGATCCCGGTGGCGACGGCCGCGGCCGTGGGGCTGGCGGGATTCAGCGTTGCCGCCTCGTTCGCGCTCACCCCGACCTTCGCCGCGCTCGCGCTCATCTACCTGGCGCTGAATCTGGCCTACTCCTTCCGCCTCAAGCACATCGTGATTCTCGACGTGTTGTGCATCGCCATGTTCTTCGTGCTGCGGGCGGCGGCGGGCGCGGCAGCGATCAGCGTGCTCATCTCCCACTGGCTGCTCATCTGCACCGTGCTCATCGCGCTGTTCATCGCGCTCAGCAAACGCCGCCACGAACTGGTGCTGCTCACCGACAACGCCAGCAATCACCGCGCCAGCCTGGGCGAGTACAGCCCCTACCTGCTGGACCAGATGATCGCGGTGGTGACGGCCTCCACGTTGATGGCCTACATCCTCTACACCGTGGACGCCCGCACCGTGAGCGAGTTCGGCTCGGACCGGCTGGCCTATACCATCCCGTTCGTGATCTTCGGCATCTTCCGCTATCTCTACCTCATCCACCAGAAGGGCGAGGGGGGAAACCCCGACCGCATCATCGTCTCCGACCGGCAGTTCCTGGTGAACATCGTACTGTGGGCGGTGGCGGTGGGAGTAGCGGTCTATCTTCACTAGAGGACGATCATGGCCCGATCCATAGTTGCCGCGCTGCGCACCACACCCGAGACCGTGCTGGGGGACTACGCCCGGCTGCTCGACCTCGCGGGCTATCAACAACACCTGGACCGGCAGGCGGAGCTGGCCCTGAAGATCAACATCTCCTGGCACCGCTGGTATCCGGCCTGCTCCACCACCCCCTGGCAGCTCGAGGGGGTGATCAAGAAGCTGCTCGCCGACGGGTGGCCGAAAGCCAAGCTCTACGGCGCGCACAACCGCACCGTCGTCGTCTCCGCGCGGCGGGGCGAGGTGGCGAACAAACACAAGCCGGTGCTGGACAAGTACGGCATCCGCAACATCCACCTCTACGAACCCGGTGAGGAGTGGGTGACCTACCAGCCCAAGGGCAAGATGCTGGCTTTGCCGGAGATCTACCCCGACGGGATTCAGATTCCGAAGCGCCTCATCGGCTCCAACATCCTCCACCTACCCACCGCCAAGACGCACGTTTTCACCACCATGACCGGGGCGATGAAGAACGCCTTCGGCGGGCTGCTGCACGAGAAGCGGCACTGGACGCACTCGGTGATTCACGAGACCCTGGTGGACCTGCTCACCATTCAGAAGGAGATCCACCCCGGGATCTTCGCGGTCACCGACGCCACGCTCGCGGGCGATGGGCCGGGGCCGCGATGTATGGTCCCGTACGAGAAGAACCTGATCCTCGCCAGCGCGGACCAGGTGGCGATTGACGCCATCGTCGCGAAGATGATGGGCTTCGATCCCATGTCGCTGAAGTTCATCCGCCTCGCCCACGAGGCCGGGCTGGGCGTGGGCGACCCGAAGGAGATCGAGGTGGTGGGGGACGACATCTCCGGGGAGAACTGGGGCTTCGTCATGACCCGCAGCACCTTCGCCTCCCGCGGCCAGGAGATGATCTACTGGGGGCCGCTCAAGCACCTGGAGAAGACCCTCCTTCGCACCTGGATGGCCCCGTGGTCCTACCTCGCCTCCCGGCTCTACCACGACGTCTACTGGTACCCATTCGTGGGCAAGTGCCGGGTGAAGCAGACGTTGGGGGGGGAGTGGGGGAGGTTGTTTCAGAGGTATTAGGCCCCCGTGGGTCCGACCTCTGGTCGGACCTCAACCGTCGGATAGGCCGGTTGGAAAAGCGCCACGGAGGTGTCCGACCAGAGGTCTGACCCACGGAGAAGAACGACTCTAGACTGTCAGTCGAGTACGCCTCTTCACCTCGCTTTGTCTCTCCTTCGCCGCAGGACATCCGCTGTCTGTACCCAATCTCCACCCCAACTCGCACTCGGAGGTGGGTGACATGCCACGCATGACGCAGCTTTCGGTATGTCTGGAGAACAAGCCCGGCACGGCGGCGAAGATGGGCGACGTGCTGCGCCGGGCGAAGGCGAACATCCTGGCGATCTCGGTGGTGGACACCGCGGAGGCGTGCGTGATCCGCCTGATCGTGGACAACACCGCGAAGGCGGGGATGGCCTTAACGCGCGCGGGGATGAAGCCGTTGCGCCAGCCCGTGCTGGTGCTCGCGCTGCCAAACGAGGTCGGCGCGCTCGCCGACACCGCCGCGAGCCTGGCGAAGGCCGGCGTGAACATTGACTACCTCTATGGCAGCGCGCCGCGGGGCACCGAGGAGGCGATGCTCGTGCTGGGCGTGGATGACATCGGGGCCGCGCTGGAGGCGACGGGCGGATAGCCGACTCACCTCGCGACGCGGTCAGTCGAGCAGCTCCACGGCCTGCATGCGGAACGACATAGGCGGGCAGGCATAGACCGCGTTCAGTCCGCCCCGCAGCAGAAGCCGGTCGCGCAGCGGCTTGACGCTTTCCGACGCCAGCGCGCAATCGCCGAGGAGCATCACCGGGCCGGCGAGGTCCTCCGGCACGTCGGGGTCCCGGCCGACGACGATGGCGAGCGGGTGGTCCGCGTTCAGCAGGCCTTCCTGCTGGAGCCGGTCCAGCCCGCGCCGGATGTAGTACTCGCATGAGCGGCAGTAGTCCCCGCCGTACACCTTCAGCCCCGGGAACTTCGCCTCGGACAACGCGATATCGGGCTTGAGGAAGGGCCGCCGCACGGCCTCGATGCTCTCGCCCAATACCTCGATCTTGGCCAGGTCCGCCTCGCCCAGGCCGGCTTCGCCCGCGAGACGTGTGGTGTCCACGTCCTCCAGCGTCAGCCCCATCACCGCGCCGGCGACGGCGTCGAGCGCGACCGCGTCGCGGCTGGCGAAGATCAGGCCCATCTCGACGGGCGTGCCCTCGGAGGCGTGATCGGCCTCCTGGGCCGTCAACCCGTCCATCACAGTGAGGTCAACGCGGCGAATCCGCAGCAGGTCGGTGAGCTTGCGCGCCAGCGTCATGTCACGGTAACAGTGGCGGTAGAGCTTGTCGTAATCGGAGATGATCCCGTGCAGGTTCTTGATCGCCATGGTGACGGTGGTGAGGGAGTGGATTTTCATCACCGGCAGGTTGATAAACACGTCGGCCTCGAGAATCGTGCGCGGCACGTGCGCTGTCTTCAGCACCTGCGCGTCGGGCAGGTCCACCTCCACGAACTCGTCATCCTCTAGATACACCACCTCGAGCCCGGCCGCCTCCACCGCGACATCCATCCCCGTCGCCGCAAAGCAGGCGCGGGTGCTGTTCTGCGCCTTGCGATACTTGGCGGTGGAAATGCTCCGCCCCTCGGCCACGATCACGCGCCCCGCCCCGGCCTCGCGGCACAGCTCACCCACGGCCGCCACCACGCGCGGGTCCGTAGTCGTCGGCGGCCGCTGTGGGGCGAAGACGTTGGGCTTGAGGACGACGGTCTGGCCGGGCGAGATGAGGTCGCGGAGGTCGCAAATGCGGGAGATGGCGGAGGCGACGGCCGCGCGAATCGCGGCCGCGGCGAGTTGAGAGTGGGTGATGG
The DNA here is from genome assembly GCA_964620055.1 of uncultured bacterium. Lineage (GTDB taxonomy): Bacteria > Armatimonadota > Hebobacteria > Hebobacterales > Hebobacteraceae > CAZUGW01. Next base: position 7,771 of record CAZUGW010000003.1, on the reverse strand, counting down.
AGACTTGAGTTGGCATCACATGAGTCCTCTATCGAGCGCTACGAGGGTATCTACGCGGAGATGGGAAGCGTCTCTGAACGGCGGACTGGGGGGGGGTGGGGAGCAGGGCATACGGAGTAGGGAATAGGGAACGGCCTCCGAAGCGGGCGTGGGGCGCACGCTGGGCCTGGAGGGAGAGGTTTGTCTCTGGATCCGGGGCGAGAGTCTGCGCATTGGGGCGGACTGCTGAGACTTTGGGTCTATGGTTTGGAGACTCCCGAGGCGGGAGGAGGAGGGCTGGGGCGCGGGGCGAGGCGGTTGGGCCGAGGTGACCAGGTCGTTCATGGCACTTCCTCTCCTTTGGATTTGGGCGCGGGAGGGCGGGAGTCCGCGGTAGTTACAGATGAAACGGAAGCGGCCCTTCACCACCACTTTGGGCAGCTTGGGACACTTCCCGTTACATTATACCAGGGGCTGTCAAGAGGGTAGGGGGCAAAGGCAAGTAATTTACTTGCAGTTTATGGTGAACGGAAGCGGCTGTTTTCGACGAGTTTCGCGTGGTGAGGTAAGCGGTTTGTTGGAGGGGCCAGGGGCCGGGGGCCAGGGAGGGGAGAGTGGAGCGAGGCACGGGGGGTATTCAGAATCGCCTAAGCTCGGCCCGGCGAAAGGCGTACTCGGGGGTGATGAGTTGTTCGCCGAAGTCAACGGGATACCACGGGCTGAGGCCGGGGTGCATCGGATCTCTCAGGACGTGGATATCCTGGGCGGGCGTGTAGCCCTGGGCCAGCAAGAACACCTGCTTCTTGCCATCGCGATTGCGCGCCATGTTGACCACGATCGCGGCGTGCCCGGGGAACCCGCCGCGGATGAAGACGTCACCGATCCGCATCTGGTCAACGTCTTTCACAGGTGAGAGCTCGGCGCTCAGCGAGGCCGTGCCCGCGTATTCGAAGACCTTGTTGAGATAGCCTCGAAAGCCCTGGTAGGAATCGTCGTGGGGCGCAGTCCTACGCCAAGAGACCGCATTCCCTGTTACCAAGGGCCGATATCCCTCTCTCCACCGCACGTAGTCGGCGCGATCTCCGCTGGTGAAGTTGAAGTGGATGTCGGACCTGCGGCCGGCCGCCCAGAGGTACTCCGCCCGCAGCCTGATGACCGCGTCCGCGCACTGCTGCAGGTCCGCGGTTCCGATGTCCATGTCAATGACGGCATGGTGCGCGAGCTGGTTGAGCTTGTTGCTCCCGTCATAGAGCAGCACCGGGGGTCGGCCGGGCTTGAGGGGAAGTTTGGTGAGCCACTCGGCAAAGCTCCCCGGCGCGACCGAGACGAGGTCGAAACCGCGGGGAGGGGGGAGGCGGGCGGCGATGGTCTGGGGGCCCTGACTCTCTGCGGACTTGTCACGCGCGGCACCGGACCAGTGACACCGAGCGATCAACAGCCCGCTGATCAGCACGAGCAGCGTGAGCAACATCGCCTTGCGGGTGATGCGTCTTGACATTATCCATCCTCACCACGACGCGCGGAGCGCGGCCGAGTGGGCGAGGGAAGGGGAATAGGCGATGGAGACGTGAGTGGGCATCATGTGTCACTCTCGGCCGGCCCTGAGTTTCCCTTCTGTGTATCCTCCTCAGTCGGGCATGTCTGCGAGGGCGGCATACCGACGGCGTAGATCTCGCAGAAGTCTGCGAGGTCTGCGACCTCCTGAGGCACAAGGTCGCGGCATTCGGAGAACAGCTTGACGAAGTCCCGCACGGCGACAGCAAGGTATCCGCAGCAACTCCTGACGGTCGTACCTACGATAGACCTACGCTTGGCGATGTCGTCCCTGTAGAACTGGGCAAGCTGGTCTACCGCGTGCGGCAGCGCATGCAAGTGGTTGGAGA
>CAZUGW010000003.1:0-5899 GCA_964620055.1 uncultured bacterium | reverse complement strand
CGTCGTACGCCGCTCGATGGATGCCGGTTCGCTCCGCCAATTCCTCCCGGTTCTTCACAAACGCTCTGCCACGATGCTGCCCTTTGAGATTGTACTCGCCGTTCAGCCATCTCTTCTTCTCCCCGGCGCCTAGGCCCTGGAAGAAACTGTTCAACTGGATTCGCTCCAAGACCATTCGCATCTCGCGCCGATGCTCCTCGCGCCGTGACTCGACGAAGGCCTGAGCGGAGGAAGACCAGCCATCCATGGGGACGGGCACCCCCAGCCGTTCTCGAAAGGTTCGAATGCAGTTCGACATGCTGAGACGCTCACGTATGCGGTGAAGGTCAGCAGCCAGGAAGCGAAACTCGCGCTCGGCGTCGGTGACCTCCTCGACGCAGAAGTAGTGCAGATTCACAGTCGCTTCCAGGAGCATCCGCGCTAGAGCCAACAAGGGTGACAGGTGCCATACTTGCCTACCGCTGGTCGCGTAGTACACACTCTCCGGGTGCAGGCGCAGGATGGCATCCGCCGTGCTGCAGATCCCAGTGAAGGCGCAGAGCGCGTACTGAAGACGATGCTCTGACTGTTCCTTGTCTCCGACAGCCTGGGCTAGGCCGAAGCACAGAGCAGTCAGATGCTCTAGGTCGTGAAGGGTACCCGGGAATTCGTTACCGCGCTCTATTGGCTGCACATCCATTCTCCGACGTCTCCTTTAGCAAGTGAGCTGCGCCGCCTTCGCTTCGGTGACGACCGCCCCGCCCTAACCGTAGACGCTGTTTGACTCGCCCCAGCACACCCACGCGGGGCGGCCGATCATCGTCTCAAGTCTGGTCGCCAGGGGCCTCAGCTGCACCGAGCCCACCGAGAGAAACCGCGCCGTGGATCACGCCCACAGCGACCAGGGCTGTCAGCACGACATCGAGGGCGACCAAAGCCCGTTCCCAGAGGTCGAGTGGCCCGTGCCTAACCGCGAAGAACACGGTCATGGAGATCGCGAAGGGCAGGAAGAGGACCAAGGGTCGGAGGACGCTCAGCAGTCTCCGGATGGGGTGCCTCTTCTCGTACCACAGGAACTGATCCCAGTCGCATACGTCATCGCCAACGAGGGCCTTGAGTTTCGGTCGCACGCGTGTGGTGACGTAACATGCGGCACTGTAGATCATGACCTCGTGGGAGATGTACACAAAGGCAATAGACGACGCCAGAATCGGGAGCGTGAGCGCGACGGCTTTGACGATCCTCCACTCCTGGTCCTTGGCAAGAGGAACGCCAGCGGCGAGCGCGGCCGCGATGATGATGAAGATGTAGTTGAGCAGGCCGTCTTGGGCCTTCAGACGTTCTCGGACCTCGTCACCTAGCTGCTTCATTTCCGCGAGGAGGACTGTCAGGCGGCCCGAGTCGGCTGGCACGATCGGGCCTCCGGTCGCTGCGATCACAGCGGGCAGGGCACTAGCCAAGATCCGGCCAAGAGCATTCAGTACTTCTACCAGTGAAGGCATAGCCTAACTCCACGGAAGCGCCATGCGTTGTGAGCGGGAACTACTGTCTCATCCCTACCTCACGGCCCTGGCGGTATTGATCCCTCGCATAACTCGCCCCCTCGCTTCGCGAGGGGTTGCGAGTCGCTCGGGATGACAGACTAGCGCTTTATTGCTAAAAGATCACATTCGCGCGATGACCGCCTCCGCCATCTCCCGCGTCCCCACCGCGCTCGGATCGTTGCGGTCGGGTTTCATGTCGTAGGTGACGTCCTTGCCTTCTGCGATGACGGCGGCGACGGCCTGCTCGACGCGGTCGGCGGCCGCGGTTTCGCCGAGGTGGCGGAGCATGAGGACGCCGGACAGAATCAGCGCAGTGGGGTTCACTTTGTTCTGACCGGTGTACTTGGGGGCGGAGCCGTGGATGGCCTCGAACACCGCCGCGTCAGTGCCGAAGTTGCCGCCAGGGGCGACGCCCAGGCCGCCAACTAATCCGGCGCAGAGGTCGGAGAGGATGTCGCCGTAGAGGTTGGGCATGACGAGGACGTCGTAGAGTTCCGGCTTCTGGACGAGTTGCATGCACATCGCGTCCACCAGCCACTCGTCGTATTCGACTTGGCCCTCATAGCGCTTTGCGACGTCGCGGGCAGTGCGGAAGAACAGCCCGTCGGTGGCCTTCATGATATTGTCCTTGGCCACCGCGGTCACTTTCCGGCGACCGTTGGCGACGGCGTAGTGGAAGGCGAAGTCCACGATCCGCTCCGAGCCGAAGGAGGAGATGGGCTTGATGGAGATGGCGGAGTCCGGCCGGATCTTACCGTTGGCGAGGGCGATGATCTGCTTCGCCTCGTCTGTGCCGGCCTCGTACTCCACGCCGGCATAGAGGTCCTCGGTGTTCTCGCGCACCACCACCAGGTCCACCGCGTCGAAGCGGCTCCGCACGCCCGCATAGAGTTTGCACGGCCGGAGGCAGGCGTAGAGGTCGAGCTCCTTGCGGATGGCGACGTTGACGGAACGAATCCCGGTGCCCCGGGGCGTGGTCATCGGGCCTTTTAACCCCACCTTGTTTCTGCGGATGGAGTCGAGGACGCGCGCGGGCAGGGGCGTGCCCTCCTGCTCCATCACACCTAGCCCGGCCTCCTGCACCTCCCACGCGATCTTGACGCCACTCGCGTCAATCACGCGACACGTCGCCTCCACCAACTCGGGTCCGACGCCATCGCCGGGGATGAGGGTCACGGTATGCGGCATGAATTCGACTCCTTGGGTGAGGGATGACGGGTCATTATAGCGGAAGGCTCTGTCGCCGCGCAAACGCGACCGACCCGAGCGCGAGAAGGTTAAGGGTGGGTTAAGCTGCACTTCTACAAGCGCATTCGCGCGCTTTCGGCTTGACACCGGGGCGCGGATGTACTGGACTAATCGCAGGGGAAGGGACCAACCGAGAGAAAGACCCAGTCATGCCCGCACGCATTCTGGTCGTCGAGGATGAAAGCGCCATCGCCGAGTCCATCGCCCACACGCTGGCGCGAGAGGGCTACGAGGTGCGCGTCGCCGAGGACGGCGAGGCAGGATTGCATCTGGCCGAGGCGTTTCGGCCGGATCTCGTGATCCTCGATCTGATGCTCCCGGGAATGGGCGGGCTGGATGTCTGCCGCGCAATTCGCCGCCGCTCCACCGTCCCCATCATCATGCTCACCGCGAAGGCCGCGGAAGTGGATCGCGTGGTGGGGCTGGAGATGGGGGCGGATGACTACGTTACCAAGCCCTTCAGCATGCGCGAGTTGGTGGCGCGAGTGCGCGCGGCCCTGCGACGGCAGGAGATGCTCGCGGGGGGCGGCCCCGGGGCGGCGTTCCAGGACGAGCATCTCATCATTGATCTGGAGCGGCCGCGGGTGATGGTAGGCGACGCAGAGGTGACGCTGGCCCCCCGTGAACTGAGCCTCCTGCGGGCGCTGCTCGCACACCGCGGGCGGGCGCGGACGCGGGAGCAGTTGCTGGTGGAGGCGTGGGGCAGCGACGAATACATTGACTCGCGCACCGTGGACGTGCACATTCGCTGGCTGCGCAAGAAGCTCGAGCCCGATCCCGAGCGGCCCGTCTATCTGGAGACCGTGCGGGGGATCGGCTATCGGTTTTCGAGGTGAACTGACCGGTGAGCATTCGGTGGCGGTTATTCGCGAGCTACATACTGGTGACGCTGGTCGCGGTGATCGTCCTCGGCAGCTTTGTCGCGCGGGCGATGGAAGACCGCCATCTCACGGCTCTGGAGGCGAGTCTGCGCGCGCAGGCCCTGCTCATCGGCGAGATGGTCCAGACCGATCTGGCGCGACCGGAGAGAAGGCCGGCGTTGGACAACCTGGCGAAGCGGCTGGACCGCGAGCTGGGGTTGCGAATCACCCTGATCGCGCCGGACGGCGTGGTGCTGGCGGACAGCGAGCACGCGGCCGCCACCATGGAGAACCATGCCAATCGCCCCGAGGTGAAGGCGGCGCTGGCGCGCGGGACAGGGACGAGCCTCCGCCACAGTGATACGCTGAACGTCAACCTGATGTACGTCGCGGTGGCCGTGAAGCGAGAGCACGCGACGCAGGGCGTGGTGCGGGTGGCGATGCCGCTGCAGCAGGTGGAGACGGCGCGCCGGCAGATTCGCAACCTCGTGCTCACTTTCGCGCTGCTCGGGATCGCGCTGGCGCTGCTGCTCAGCATCAGGTTCTCACGCCGATTGACCGTCTCTATTCGCGAGCTCGACCGCGCCGCGCGGCGGTTCTCCCATGGAGATCTGGAGGTCTCGGTTCATCCCCGCGGGCGCGATGAACTCACGGTCCTGGCCGAGAGCTTCAACGAAATGGCCGCGCGGCTGCGAGGGACGATCCGCGAGATTCGCGAGGAGAAGCAGAAGGTGGAGACGATCCTCGCCCACCTGGGGGAGGCGGTAATCGTGACGGAGGCGGGCGGGAAGATCACGCTGTGCAACGAGGCGGCGGGGCGGGCCTTCGGCGTCGGCTGTGAGCAGGCCGTGGGTCGCAGCGTGATTGACCTCACGCAGAGCCCGGCGCTGGAGGCGGCCTTTCGCGCCGCGCTGGCCACCGGGGAGACGACCGCGGCCGATGTAGAGGTGATGTTCCCGCGAGAGCGGGCGCTGGAAGTCACGGTCACCGCGGTGGGCGGGGTAGAGCGCCTGGGGGCCGTGGCCGTGTTGCACGACGTCACCGAGTTGCGCCGCCTGGAGGCGGTCCGACGCGAGTTCGTCTCGAACGCGTCGCACGAACTGCAGACTCCGATCACCGCCATCCGGGCGATGACCGAGACGCTGCTCTCGGGCGGGAAGGACAACGCCGCCCTGGTGGACCGCTTCCTCCCGGAGTTGGAGCGACACGCCGCGCGGCTGGGCACGCTGGTGCGCGACATGCTCGACCTGGCGGCGCTCGAGGCCGGCCGCGCGCTCGAGATCACCGCGGTGGACGTGGCGGAGGTCGCGGCGACGGTGGTCAGTGAACTGCGGCCGCTGGCCGCGCAGCGCGGCTTCACCATCGAATGCGAAGCGCCGGAGGGCCTGACCGCGCGCGCCGACCGGTCGGCCCTGCATCGCGCGCTGGCGAATCTGCTGGACAACGCGATCAAGTACACCGACCCGCCAGAGGCGGGCAAGCCCGGCGGCACGCTGGGCCTCCGCGCCTCGGCCGAGGGCGACACGGTGAAGATCACCGTCTGGGACACTGGGATCGGGATCCTGAGCACCGACCTGCCGCGCCTCTTCGAGCGTGGAGAGCGAACTGGGCAAGGGTAGCCGGTTCACCATTGTGCTGCCAACGGTGGACCGCCCCGGGCCGGAGCCGTGAGGCCCCGCTGCCGCGTGCGCGACTTGGTGACAGGGATTCGCGAGAGCGCGGGCTAGCCCCTTCGCGCGTGCTCAGGGCAAGCTTAATCTGTCGTTAACCGAGCGACGGCGCGGCCTTAATCGCGCGGGAGTAAACTCGGGGTGGTAAGGGGGTGCGAAATGTCGCGCACTACGCTTCGGCTGTGTCTCTCCTCTCTCGTGGCGCTGGCCCTGCTCGCGGGATGCGCGAAGCAGGGGACTCACCCACCCGGCGCGGGGGCGGTCTCCCTCAGTGGGGCGGGGGCTACCTTCCCGTACCCGCTCTACTCGAAGTGGTTCTCAGAATACCACGCGGTCCAACCGCAGGTACAGATCAGCTACCAATCCATCGGCAGTGGCGGGGGCATTCAGGCCTTGCAGAATCGGACGGTGGACTTCGGCGCGAGCGACGCGCCGTTGAGCGACGAAGAGGCGAAGGCGATGCCGGCCCCGGTGGTGCACATTCCTACGGTGGCCGGGGCCGTGGTGGTGACGTACCATCTGCCCGGTCTCACCCGGCCGTTGCGACTTGACGGGAGCACGCTCGCCGCCACCTACCTGGGGCAGATCAAGAAGTGGA
>CAZUGW010000002.1:11860-32562 GCA_964620055.1 uncultured bacterium | reverse complement strand
CGTCGCAGCGTACCCAGATACAGGATGAGGTGCAGTTCCTCCATGGACTTGAGGCGACTCAGACCGCTCTCACAGAGGAAGCGCAGGTGATGCGTCAGATCGCGCCGGTAGGCCTGGAGCGTGTTGGCGGAGAGACCACGCTCGACCGCGAGCGTATCGAGAAACCCCTGTAGTTCTTCCTGAAACGCGCCCGGCATCTCAAGCGCCCTTTCGACTCCTCGACTCCTCGACTCCTCGACTCTTCGACTCCTCGCAGTCCGGCAACGCGAGAATCGCGATGCACCCCAGCACCAGCGCGATCTGCCCCGCGACGTTGTCCACCTTCGCCCCGTGATACCGATTGTGCGTGGGCAAGAGCAGCTTCTCGTCAGGGATATCCAAAGCCCGCGCCACCGCGTTCTCGAGATCCGGCGCCACGGCCCCGAGCGCGCCGACGAACTCGCGCGAACTCACGCCGTGGGCGAGGCCGATACAGGCGAGCGCGGCGAGGGCCAGCGCGCCCTCGGTGGGCACATCCAGATCGCGATGGGGCACGGCGTCGGCGACGAGGTGGGAGGCGAAACCGAGGGCGAAAGCCTGGCCGGGGGTTCGACACAAACGGGAAAGCGCCGCCCCGGTGAAGGCGTGGACGGCGACGATCATGTTACTTCGGGCGCGGCACGGGAGTGCGTCCCGTGAGCGCGCACCAGTACTCGTAAATGCGCCACAGGTAGGTGTGGGTCTCGCGGTAGGGCGGCACGCCTCCGTGCCGCGTCGCCGCGCCCGCCCCGGCGTTGTAGGCCGCCAGCGCCTTGAGCGGGTCGCCCCCGAACTTGTCGAGGTTGCGCCGGATGATGCGAATCGCGAGATCGAGATTCTGCACGGGATCGTACGGGTTCACGCCGTGCGCCGCCGCGGTCGCCGGCATCAGTTGCCCCAACCCGGCCGCGCCCTTATAGGAGCGCGCCGTGGGGTTGAAATGAGATTCGGCCGCGATCACCGCGACGATCAGCATCTGGTCATCGAAACTGCAAAAGCCGTACTTGGTGCAGTAGGTGTCAATGCTGCCCGCGATAGTGTCGAGTTCGCCTGTGCTGAGTCGCGGGTTGTACTGGGCAACCGCGCGCCGGATAGAAAGCGAGCTGTCCGCACCCCGGCTGGGCAGAGACCTCTGGGAGGCGGTCTGACGCCGCAGGGCCTCGCGCGACTCAGCGATCTCCGACTGGTTCTTGGGCGGGATCTTCAACGCGGCGCGCGCCGCGTTCACGAGCACATCCACCGGGGTCGTGTCCCAGGTAATGTCGAGCAACTGCAGGCGGGAACGCCCGGAAGGGCCGGAGGGCTTCGCCAGACACCTCACCCGCGCCCCGGCCGCGATCTCCTCCCGCTCCCCGGCGCACTGAATCTCCACCGTCCCCTCGTCAATCAGCTTGAGGATGATGTAGGTGGTGTCGCTGCTCTTCATCAGGCCCTGGATAGAGCCGGAGATCTGGAGGCAGCGCGTGGGATCGGTGCGGCGGGCCTGCTCCAGGTGCTGACCGCTCACCACATCGAGGGGCTTGTACTTGGCACAGGACTTCTTGAACGCGGCCTCGGAACCGGCGGACGCAACCCCGGCCATACCCACCACGAGGCCTGCCGCCAACAGCAAGCAGGCCGTGGCTGAGAACGAGGAGGTCCCCATTCGCGCCCCGCGCATGATGGGGGGATTATACCCGATTCTTGCCGGATTATCCAAGCGCGATCTGTGGGAGACAAGGTGGGTCACGCTTGCAGCAGGAACGGTGGATGGTCGGAAGAAGTACCAAGACAGTTTGCTCTTGTAGAGGAATCGTTACACTGCCCTGCGAGAGCAGCCGCCAACACGGAGACAACCATGGGAAGAATCGCGCACGACATCCTCGAGCTGATCGGGAACACGCCGCTGGTCGAGTTGCACCGCGTCACGGACGGCGCGCCCGCCCGCGTGGCGGCCAAGCTCGAGTTCTACAACCCGGCCGGCAGCGTGAAGGACCGGATTGGCTGGTCCATGATCGTCGCGGCCGAGGAGGAGGGCAAGATCACGCCGGGCGAGACCGTGATCGTCGAGCCCACCAGCGGCAACACCGGCATCGCCCTGGCCATGGTGGCGGCGGCGAAGGGATACCGGCTGATCCTCACCATGCCGGAGACGATGAGCCTCGAGCGGCGCATCTTGCTGCGCGCCTTCGGGGCGGAACTCGTGCTCACCCCCGGCGCGGACGGCATGAGGGGCGCGATCGCCCGCGCGGAGGAGTTGGAGAAAGAACTGCCCAACGCCTTCCTCCCGCAGCAGTTCAACAACCCCGCGAATCCGAAGGTGCACCGCGAGACCACCGCGGAGGAACTGTGGCGGGACACCGACGGGAAGATGGACGTCTTCGTCGCCGGCGTCGGCACGGGCGGCACCATCACCGGGGTGGCTCAGGTGTGGAAACCGCGCCGCCCCGACCTCAAGATCATCGCGGTCGAACCCGCGGCCTCGCCGGTGCTCTCCGGCGGGCAGGCCGGGCCGCATAAGATCCAGGGCATCGGGGCCGGCTTCAAGCCCAATGTGCTGGACATGGACCTCGTGGACGAAGTGATCCGCGTCTCCGATGAGGACGCGATGCACATGACCCGCCGCCTCATCCGCGAGGAGGGCATCCTCTGCGGCATCTCCTCCGGCGCCAACACCTGGGCCGCGGTGCAGGTCGCCAAGCGCCCGGAGAACGCGGGCAAGCTGATCGTAACGGTCCACCCCAGCACGGGAGAGCGGTATCTGAGCACCGCGCTGTTCGCGGATTTGAGGGAGTAGGCTGCGTTCCAGCGGCTTCTGTTATCTGAGCGGAAGCGGGATACTCCATGTGGAACGTTTTAATTAGGGCAATTATATACTTGACATACCGGGAATAGCACTCCCCTGCCATAGGAACGTTCGCGCTGGTGTGGAACATGCTATTGTCCATGCCAGACTACACCGACGAGCTTATACGGGTACTTATAGGGTGTCCAAAGCAAGTGATTCGGCCTCCCAGGAAGATGATGACCGAGAGGCGCAGGAACAGATGTAATGACATGCGGCTCCGTTGTGACGCGAACGGCCAGGAGTTCGAGGTGTTTATCCGCGTTAACGTGGATTTCCCAGAGAACTTCTCCATCGGGCTTCGGCACTGTCCCCCAGAAGGAGGCAGGCAGGAATTGCTTCGTTACAATGGCCCGCATGGGGCGTTTAAAGCAAGACATGGCGATCAGGTGCATAACGCCTCTCCCCACATTCACCTCGCCGACGAGGACAGCATCAAGGCTCGCCTACGACCGGACCGCGGGGGGGAGACAACAGACGAATATGGGATAGCATACACACAGGCGCTTACATGCTTCCTTCAGAGGATAAACGCCAAGGCGGCAGTTAGGTTCTTCCCTGAGCTTCCGAGAACGGCAGTGGGGTCTTTGTTCGTTTGGACAGACGAAGGAACCGTACAATGATGGACTATCTCGATCTGCTCAAAGGGCAGTTCAACAATCAGATCAGCGTCCTGCAGAAACGGGCTGGGATCGTCCAGCTCATCGCGCCTTTCTACCATGAAGATGGTGACATGGTGGACATCTTCCTGGAGGAGGCTAAGGATGCTCCGGGGCGCGTGAGGGTGTGCGATCACGGCATGACCCTAATGCGGCTATCATACGACTTCGACCTGAACACGGAGAACAAGGAGCGTGTCTTTCAGGAGATTCTAACCGAGAATGCCATCTCCGAAGATGATGGCAACCTGTTCATAGACGCCACGCCGGAGAGTCTGTATCCCACCATCATGCAGTTCGCGCAGACCGTGGCGAAGGTGTCAAACATACAGGTTCTCAAGAGGGAGATCATCCGCGGCCTCTTCTATGACGAGTTTGACGAGTTTGTTGATGCTGATCTTGCGCAATATGTTCCCCAGAAGCGGTACTATCCGCTTTCCGAGCGCGATGATCTTGAGGTGGACTACCTGCTGAACTCCTCCGCGCGGCCGATCTACCTGTTTGCTGTGAAGGATGCGACGAAAGCGAGGCTGGTGACAATCTCTTGCCTTGAGTTTCGGCAGCACGGCCTCCCGTTCAAGGGTTTTGTCGTTCATGAAGACCTGAGCGCACTGCCGCGCAAAGATCAAGTTCGGATCACGAGCGCGGCCGATAAGCAGTTTCCCTCTATGCCGGACTTCAGACAGTATGCCAAGCAGTTCATCAACGCGGAGCGGCTACCCGCATAGTGGCGTCCAAGTCATGTTTGAGGTACAATGGAAGGCATGAAACCTCAGCCTGAAATAGAGGAAGGCCCGCGCGCCGCGGAGCGGTTCACGGAGGCACTGAAGACGGTGTTATCCGTGCCCAAGAGCGCGGTCCCCAATCCCTTTAAGAAGCAGCAGAAGCGGAAAAATCCAGCCACCCCGGCGAAGGGTTAGCTGGCTTTTCTCTTGCCCCTGTGCTGTCGTTTCAGTTTAGCGCGGGAGGGGGCACCGCAGACTCGTCTTTCCCCGTGAGGTGCTTGTAGGTCAGTCGCCGCCCGGCGATCTGAGATAGCGCCCTTCTGAAGCGGTCCCCGTCGTTCCCTTTCCGAGTGTTGAAGCGGAAGGTCTGCTCGTCTAGGTATCGGAACAGATGGAACGGCTCCACGCTCACGTAGGTTCCGCCAATCCCGCGCTTCAGTAAGCTCCAGAAGTTCTCCATGCCGTTAGTGTGGACTCGCCCGTCAACGTAGGCAACGGCGTGGTCTATCACTTGGTGGGCATGCTCCGCCGTCAGTCCGTTGTATGACAGCAGAGCATCGGTGTACAGCGCCGCTCCTGCCTGGACGTGCTTCTTCACCTCCGCCTGCAGGGTTCGCTTCTTCCGGTCCTCTACTACTGCTGTACGCACACTCCCGCCGCGCTCCAGGATTCCCATGACGGCGGTCTTGTCCTTGCCTCCAGTACCCGTGATTCTCCTCGCCCGCTTCGAGGCGTGCATGTTCCGGGCTTTCCCTCCGATGAAGGTTTCATCGGCCTCCACCTCCCCGGACAGCAGGCCGAAGCCGCCCTCGATCAGGGCGAAGCGCAGGCGGTGTGCCATGAACCATGCCGTCTTCTGCGTCACCCCCAGGGCCTTGGCGAGTTCACAGGAACTGATACCATTCTTGCAGTTCACCACAAGCCACAAGGCCGGGAGCCACTTCTCAAGGCCCACCGGAGAATCCTCGAAGATGGTTCCGGTCTTCAGGGAGAAGGTCGGACGGGGATGCTTGGCGTAGCATTTCCAGACGCGCGACTTGGCCAGATAGGTGACCTTCTCCGAACCGCAATGCGGGCACCGAACAACGCCGTCGGGCCAGCGCAGGCCAACTAGGAGGGCCTTGCAGTTTTCGAAGTCGCTGAAGTGAATGATAGCTTCCTGAAGCGTCTCGACGTTTTCCATGCTTCAAGTCTAGCACTCTCTGCCTGGTATGCCAAGTATATAATTGCCTTAATTAGGGTTAATGTGATTCCCAGGGTCAACGGAAAGCGCGGGGTGGATCGGAAAGGGCCGCAGGTCTGGGACTGAGCGCAGCGAAAGGGCGCGAGGGGAAGGGCAAAGGGCCTTCTCGCCTCTCGATTCCCTATCCCCTAACCTGCTATCAACAAATCGCCTCATCGCTCTCACGCGATTCCCCCCTCTTGCGTCACTTTTCCTCACCATGAAACTCATGTAACTTACTTGCTCATACCCCGTTACCCCTTGACAGCCTATGGTACCATGCAACGGGAAGTGCCCCAGAGTTCGGAAGTGAGAGAGAGACAGATCGGGGCGGCTCGTCAGCCGCCTCTTTGCTTTGTGTCTTAGTGTCTTTGTGTTGAGATCTTCTCGCCGTTCCATCTACCCAGGAGGAAGTGACATGTGCAACCTGACCCTACCGGCCGCACCCCTCCGGCCCTCCACCTTTGGTCCCGCCGGTCTCCGAACGGGAGACTCGAAGTCTCCAGAATCCACCCCGATTCAGAGACTTTCGGTCAGTGTCCACAGACACCCGCTTCCCCTCCCGATTCCCTATTCTCGATTCCCTGGCCCCGGCCCCCTCGCCCTGCGTAGCCCGAGCGCAGCCAGCGCGAAGCACGGTCGCCTCTTCGTCTTTCCGACTCTTCGCCCTCTCGATTCGGAGTTTACCCTGAGCGTAGCGAAGGGCCTCTTCGCCGTCTCCCTCCGAGAGACCCAGACCATCTCCGCGTAGACGCCCTAACTCGTGAAGCTGAACCCAAGGTTCCCCCGCCCCGGCGGGGAATAGCCTCTCGGAGGCTGGGCCATGCTCTCTCTGCCAACCCGCTCATTACAGACCCTCCCCGCGTCCTGCCGCCGGGCGTTGCAGTGGGACTCGACCTCGGGCCTCCTGGGAGGCCTGTTCTCCGGGGCGCTGTTCCCGTTCCTGGGCGTGATTGCGCGCCACGACCTGCACGCCTCCACCTATCTCATCGCGCTGCTCACCGCCTCCGGGGCGGTGGGGAACCTCTTCAATCCCGTGGTCGCCCACTATATCCGGGAGCGGAAGAAGCTCCCCTACGTGGTCTGGCCCCTGGCCCTGGGCCGCTGCGTCTTCTTCCTCATGCCGCTGGCCCTCACCGCGCCGATCTTCGTGGGCATCGGCTTTCTGGCGAACTTCATCGGGGCGATGGCCGGGCCGGCCTACGCCGCGGTGATCCGCGATGCCTACCCCGCGGCGCGGCGCGGGCGGTTCATGGGACTGGTGCGCGTCCTGGCGGTGATGGGCGCCATGGTGGGCTCCGCGGCGGGCGGGATCATCCTGGCGCGCTGGGACTTCCGGCTGGTGTTCCCGGTGGTGGCTGTGATCGGGGTGTTGTCCATGGTTGCGTTCTCGCGGATCGGGGTGACGGCCGCGCCCGAGGACAACGGACTGCCCCAGATGCGGCTGCGCGACACCTTCGCCATCGTCCGCCACGATAAATCGTTCAAGCTCTACTGCACCTGCTTCTACCTCTACGGCTTCGGCAATCTCATCACCAATCCCATCGTGCCGGTGATCCAGGTGGACCAGCTTCACATCACCTCGCAGTGGGTGGGCTATCTCGCCACCGCGGGCGCGGCCTCCAGCATCCTCGGCTATCTCTACTGGGGCCGCGTGCTGGACCGGCGGGGGCCGTTCCGTCTGATGCTGATGGTGATCGCGGTGATCGTGGCCGCGCCGATTACGTACTTCTTCGCGCGCAGCGTGCCGGTGCTACTGATCGCCTCTTGCGCGCAGGGCTTCGCGTGGGCCGGCGGGGACCTGGGATACATGAACGCGGCGATGCGTTTCGGGCGGCGGGAGAACGCCGCGGCCTATGCGGGGATGTTCGCCTTCCTGCAGGCGATGCGCGGCATCCCCGGCCCCTTCCTCGGCGCGGCCCTGAGCCACCTCATCGGCCCGCGGCCGGTGTTTCTGATCGCGCTCGGCTTCTGGATGGCCTCGGCCTGGGTTCTGCTCACCAGCGGGGCGTTGCGAATCAATACGGAAGTGGAGTAGGTGGGGAGGGGAGGAAGGGAGGAAGGGAGGGATGGGAAAGGCGTCGCTTCTGGCGGCGGTGATGATTCTGGCCTGCGGAATTGCGGAGGCACAGCAGGCCGCTAGTGTGAAGTCGCGGGCGGTGTCGGTGACGATGTTTCAGGAGGCCTTGCGGTCGCCCAACGCCGCGGGGGTGGTCCCCCGCGACCTGCTGGAGATGTGCGGGCTGACGCGCGTGGAGGGTTATACCCTGGACCGAGCGAACGCCGATGTCGTGATCTTCGGGAAGGCGGACCCGACCGCGCCGCCCCTGCACACCGAGGACTTCGTCATCGCGTTGCGCAGCGCGTGGCTGAAGTACGCGTGGAAAGAGGCGAAGACGCGCTACTACTCCAACCCCGGCTGCTCCATTGACCCCGATCCCGCCGTAGTGCGGCGGCTCTCCGAGATTGGCGCGCAGATCGGCGCCACTTCCTCGCCGGAGGAGATGGAGGGCCTGCTCAAGCAGTGGTGCGAGGTGTCAAAGCAACCGCAAAGTGTGCGGGTGAAGGGCGTGCCGCGCGACTCGCACTTCGCGGCGGTGATGGTGCAGGCCGACTACGAGTTGAAGCGCTTAGTGGACGGCTCGGTCACGGTCGAAACGCCCGGCGTCACCAGCCTGGTGGACCGGATGATGGCCGCGGCAAAGGAGGACCTGGCCCAGGGCCGCGACCTGCGCGGGCCGGTGAACTCCATGAGCCGCTTCTGGTTCTTCCCCGGGCAGGGCAAGTATGGACTCGACGGCGATACTGTCACCCTGCTTGCGTGCCCGGTAACGCTATTAACCGAAGAAGAATACCTTTCCGAGAGCGGCGTCGCCGGAAAAGGGAGGCCCGAGCCCACCGCCCGGCAGTTCGCGGAGAGCTTCGGCGCGCACTACGCCGCCATCGCCCAGGAGAAGCCGATCTACCAGGAACTGGAGGGGCTGTTCCGACTCGTGACGCTGGCGAGGCTGATGAAGTACCAGCAGGTGAAGGTGGACCTGCGCTGCTTCCTAGACCGCTTCCCCGTATCGCCTACCGAGACGCCGCGGACGCTGCCCGGGGTGTGCCGGGTGCGGCGGTTCGCCCAGAACAAGGAAACCGAGGCGGGAACGCAAACCTCCTATCTGTGGATGCCGAGTTGCGGCGGCGTCAGCATGGACGTGAAGATCAAGTCGAGCGATTTCGTTAAGACCAAGCGGTCGAGCTCGCGGCGCGGGGGCGCGGCGTCGGGCAAGAGCAAGGGTCCCGCTCCCTCTGGGACGGCGTCGCCCTCCCGACAGGATGGCAACGCTGCACTCAAGTCTCGTCCGTCGTCCCGGTCCCTGTATTGGGACTACTAGCCCCCTGCCAGGAGCGACGGCCATGAAGACGACGTACCCCTACAAGGTCGTCGGCGGGTGCGAGATCCTCGCCGACGTCTACCTCCCCGACGACCAGACGCACCCTCCGGTGATCGTGTGGCTGCACGGCGGCGCGCTCATCGCCGGCGACCGCCATGGAATCCGGCAACGCCACCTCCAGGCCTATCTCGCGGCGGGCTACGCGGTGGTCGCGCCGGACTACCGGCTCGCGCCGGAGACCAAGCTGCCGGAGATCGCGGCGGATGTGCGCGACGTCTTCACCTGGGTGAGGGAAACACTGCCGGGGATGGTCGGCGTGGATCCCACGCGCGTCGCGGCCATCGGCCACTCCGCCGGCGGCTATCTCACGCTGCTGGCCGGGGCGATGCTGCGCCCGCGATTGCAGGCGTTGGTTTCCTTCTACGGGTACGGCGACGTCATCGCCGACTGGTACCGCCTGCCCGACCCGTTCTACTGCCAGGAACCCACGGTGTCCGAAGCCGAGGCGCGGGCCGCAGTCGGTCAGGCGCCGCTCTGCACCGGGGGGGACTGGGAACCGCGCGGCAAGTTCTACCTCTACTGCCGCCAGCAGGGCCTCTGGCCGCAGGAAGTCGCTGGCTTCGACCCGTGGACCCAGCCCGAGGCGTTCACCCCTTACTGCCCCCTCCGCGACGTGGACCCCGACTACCCGCCAACCCTCCTGCTCCACGGCGACCAGGACACGGATGTGCCCTACGAGCAGTCCGTGCAGATGGCGCAGGAGTTGGCGCGGGTGAGCGTGGCGCACGAGTTCATCACCATCGTGGAGGGAGAGCACGGCTTCGATCATCGGGAGGACGCGGAGGTGGAGGCGGCGCTTGGGAGGGTGATGGGGTTTCTGAAGGAGCGGCTGGGTTGAGACTTACGCAATCCCCGCCCTGAGGATATCCTTCAGGTTCAGCATCCCCAGCGGCCGTCGATCCTCCCTCCCTCCAGAACACCGCGCATGCAGTAGCTTCACACATTCAGCCAGGCGAGCTGCGCAGGGAAAGAAGCCAGGGTCACCGCGGAGGAGACCGTCTAGCGGTTGTTCCAAATCTCTGAGGAAGGCCGCTTCGGCGAAAAAACTCTTCCCTTTCAAAGTCAGGAAATGCTTCCTCAAACATCTGGTAGACAATATCACCCCTGGGGTTCCTCCCAGCCTGGGGCAATCGCTTTGTGAACCACAGTGCGAGGCGCTCAGGGTTCTCCGACAAGCCAACTGCAAAGGACAGCACCTCTCTCCACCAATCATCTCCTTGCATGTACCTGGTGAGAACCTTCTGCATTTGCAGAGAGTCAGGATCCCCCACAGTCTCCTTTGCTGTGAGGAATTCCTGGAACGTCAGGTGACTGAAGTGAAGCTCGGTGCCAGTACGTGTAACCAGTCCATCTCTGAGTACCTCATCCAGTAAGTCCTGTGCTACCGCGGGCGACCTGCGTGACAGCACTCGCTCGCTGACTCTCGCGAATCTCGCCTCATGGAATTGCCGGAGCTTTGCCGAGTGCAGTTCGGCGGCAAGTGACGAGAGTACGTGCATCTTGGAGTTGATGTCGAATCGCGAACGGTGGACTATGCCTTTGGCCAGGTCCCATCCTCCGCACATCATGTTCGTGAAGGCGAGATAGAGTCTAGCACGGTTTGCGGGGATCCGTCTGGTTCTCTTGTACACCAGTATTGTGGCTGTTGCCAGCAGGGGTATGCGTACAATAGCCGCCACGCTGGGAAGGGACCTTAGCTGCTTGATGAAGTCCTGTGTGGCATCCGTGTCGTTGTCGAGCCACTGTAGCGCGAGGCTCGCTATCTCTTTGTCGGAAAGACCTCCTAGACTGACCCTTGGCATCCAGGTCAGCATCGAGTCATAGAGATAGTCACGCGCGGTCATGATGATCTGGCAGTCTGCTCCCTCCGATTCACTGTGGCGGGCAAGCTCCAGTACCCGCGTGAGTACGGTGCGGTTGCCTATCTCATCAAGGCCGTCAAGATAGACCCGCAGAGGCCGTTTTTCCCAGTCGGAGGATCCTGTCAGAAGAAGGGCTGACTTCCCCGCGATGGACAGAAGCATCTCCCGAAACGTCGTAGCGGCGACGCTCGACTTTCCTAACCTATGGAGCGGCACGTATACGGGTATGCGAGGGTCAGCACCGCTGGCGTTAGCCTCCACATCAAACAAGGCGTTTCTGGTGCAGAAGGTGGTCTTCCCGGTGCCAGGGCTTCCGACTACCAGCAGTGAGCGGTCCTGACGCCTGTGGATGCTCTTTCCCATCCGGAATCTCTTCTCGCCTGCAATCCGCAGCAGTTCGCACGGTAAGGCGCGGAGGCAATCGTCTACTTTGATGAAGTGCAGGAAATCCCGTTTGAAAAGGAGGTTCTCGTCATGCGCCCTAATGCTACCCAGTCGTCTGGTCATCTCAGACAATTCCTTGCGGACCTGTCCGAGACACGAATTGGCGCGCCCAAAGGCCGTCGAGGCAAGAACCGTCAACTCGCTCACGTGCTTTCCTGATAGGATTGTTCTCCTGTCGACCAGGATGTCCGGAATCCCACCTCGTTGCGCTTGTTTCCGCCTCGCCTCTTCTATGCGCGCGCGAGCAGCATCCGTCGCACTCTTCACTGCTCCCAGAAGACGTTCCCGCAGTTCCTCGTGGGCAGAGATGATCTTCTCAAGGTTGGGTTCCTGCCTTAGGCCTGGGAACGGCCATGTATGTAGGTGACGTATGAGCTCGAGGAGCCGGTCCAGGTCCGCCTGGAACCGGTTGACCAGTACGTTGTCCCAGTGCTGTCCAAGGTCTTCATGACGCAGGATTCGCTCACAGTTCTCGGGCAACGAGTAGAGCAGTATCTCTCTCTCAAAGGATGCGGGAACGTATATCTGCCCCACGCCCTTCTCAACAGCGCCAAGATGGTAGTTGAGCCCGACATAGGAAAGCGACGTCGTGGCACCTGTCGCTTCCTCCAGGTCTTGAGCGAACTGCGCGAGAGCGGTCGATTCTGCCTCCAAAAAAGCCGGCCAGAACCGGTGGAAGTAGCGGTATAGCTCCGTTCCCGTCACAAACTTCACCTGCCCAGAGCGCGACTTCAGCTTTCCCTCAATGCCTTCCATGGCTGCCGGAGTCACCTGGTACGGGCTGATGACGTAGACAGTGTGGATGCTCCGCCTTTCACCTCGATTATCCGGGAACGGCGTATCGAGGGATTGCTCTATTTGATCTATCAGCGCTCTCAAGCTTCCGGTCGTTCCAAGCTTACCGGAGAGTGGCTTGTTCTTGATGACGCAGGCACAGTTTGTGGTTTCCTGCATAGGACCGGTGGAGCAGAAAACGATATCCTTGCCATACTCCTGTGACCCGTGAAGGATCTGCACCTCTGATACGTTCGGCATCCGTGCCAGAAGGCCAGCCACGGCCTGCCGAAGGAGGTTCTCGCTCTCAAACTCCTGAAGTCGAGGATTCCTAGATCCTCTGCCCCGTGTGCCGGATTCGCTATTCCTCATTGATCAGCCCCTCCTAAGGAGATTGGGGTGCGCGACCGCCCTCGTCACCAGCCGCCCGCGATCTGCGGTGCGGACCATTCCGCTCACACAATCCCCGCCCTAAGAATGTCCTTCAGATTCAGCATCCCCAACGGCCGACCCTCGTGTTGCCTCTCGCGCACCCTTCACCAGCAGTCGCAAGGCTAGCTACACCTCCTCCAGCAACCGGAAGTACTCCTCTCGTGACAGGCCCGCCGTGCGGAGGTTGTTCCGGATGATGAAGACAGGCACCTCGTCGTAATCAGGAATCACGAGAGGACGCGCCAAGCCCGGTTTGGTCATGACGAAGTGATCCCCCTCAATGCGCGCGCAGACAAAGTCCGCGAGTTCGAACACACGCCGGAGCCGGCGCCCCGGGATCGGCGTGATTCGCGGCACCGCTAGGCCTCAACCGCGAGGCTGGCGCTCTCAGTCGCGATTACCCGGGGAGAGATGTAGCCACCCATGCCATCCGGCGCATAGCCGGCTTCTTGCAGGACCTGGTCGAGTGTCCCCAGGCGCGTGCATTCCTCGACAAACAACCGCACTGCGGTCTTTAGGCTGGCGCGCGCTTCGTCGGTATCGCGTCCGCAGGAGGAGACGTCCAGCTCCGGGCAGTAGGCGACGTAGGCCCCCCCCTCGCGAAAGACGATCATGTCGTAGTCAATCTGAGCCATAGCGTCCCTCAGCGAAGAGAACCTGTGGTCTGGCCATGCACCTTCGTCTTGCTTGGCCGCTTCTCTAATGCCAGTATAGGAGAGGCGACTTCTCTATGTCAATCCGACCAGAATGGGTCGCGGCGCGTGGCGTACGAAGACGCCCCCTCCGGAGGAGGTGAAGACGCTCCTGATCTCCCTACACAATCCCCGCCCTCAGAATGTCCTTCAGGTTCAGCATCCCCAGCGGTCGGCCCTCTGCGTCCACCACCGGCATCTCTCCGACGCCGCGGGCGGTGCGTTGCATGATCTCCAGGCACTCGGTGGCAAGCTGGTCGGGGGAGCAGGTACGGGGGGAGGCTTTCATGATCTCGCAGGCCGGGCGATTCAGGCAGTCCACGGCGTCGAGAAGGGCGCGGCGGATGTCGCCGTCGGTGATGAGGCCGGCGAGGCGGCCGTCCTCCGCGAGGATGTTGGCGGCCCCCGCGTGCGCGGCGGTGATGGCGAAGAGCACCTCGTGCACGTTCGCCCCGCCGGGAACGTTGGCGCAGGCCTCACCCGTGCGCATCAAGTCGCCCGCGGTGAGCAGCAATCTTCGGCCCAGGCTCCCGGCCGGGTGCAGCCGCGCATAGTCCTCCGCGCTGAAGCGCCGACAGCGCATCACCGCCACCGCCAGCGCGTCCCCCAGTGCCAGCATCGCGGTGGTGCTGGCCGTGGGCGCGAGGTTGAGCGGGCAGGCCTCCCGCTCCACGCGGACATCGAGCACCGCCTCGGCGTAGCGCGCCACGTCCGAGTCCGCGCCCGCGGTCATGGCGATGATGGGCACGGAGATACGCTTCATCGCGGGGAGGAGGGCGAGGATTTCGTCGGTCGCCCCGGAGTAGCTCAACACCAGCAGCACATCGCCCCGCACCACCATCCCCAGGTCGCCGTGCACCCCCTCCGCGGGGTGGAGGAACAGCGACGGCGTGCCGGTGCTGGCGAACGTGGCCGCGATCTTCCGCCCCACCGCGCCGCTCTTTCCCACCCCCGTCACCACGATGCGACCCTCGGCGTTCAGGATCAGGGAGATGGCGCGGCCGAAGCTCTCGTCCAGCCGGTCGGCCAGCGCGCGCACGGCCTCCGCCTCGATCTCCAGCACCTCCCGCGCGTGGGCGAGACAGTCGGGGGCGGGGTGACACTCGCGATTCGCGTTGGACATGCGGGCCTTTTCGACAGGCGAGGCGGTCCCCCTGCGCGCGTTCGGCCCAGACGCGAACCGGGCAGGAGCCCCGCCTCCTGCCCGGCACGATCTTCCCATGAGCCGCAACCCGGCCGCTACACGGCGTGGGGCGGAAGGTGCGGGCAACTCTCCACCTCGAGGATCTTGGCCCGAACCATCGCCATCTCCTCAGGAGAGAACTCCGTCTTGTTGTGCACGTCGCGGGCGTGTTCCGCGCCTTTGGTCAGCACCTCGGTCTCATCCATCCCGCAGACCTCGAAATCGCACTCCAGGCCCACATCCCGACACCGCAGCAGCTTTGCCATCGTCATCTCCTCTTTCCGCGCGGGTGATACGCGCCGTACTGCACGGTTAGTGTACCTCGGTCCCGGAACGCGCGGTGGCGGCCGCGCGGCGACGTGTGGCCGCGGGCGCACAGACCGCGAAAAAACCCGCCAGGGGTGTTCACGCGCTTCGGATTGTGGTATCTTTTAGCCGAAGCTAAATCTGGAAATAGCTGGTCCTAAAAGGATAACGCCATGCCCGGCCGCCATACGACCACCTCACCTGTCGTAGAGGAGTACCTGGAGGCGATTCACAAGTTCGGCAGCAGCGCGGACGGGGTGTCCACCACGCGGCTGGCCGGACACCTGCAAGTCACTCCGGCCTCTGTCACCGGGATGCTCCGGCGGCTCACCAAGGCCGGGCTCATCAGTTATCGGCGCTACGGGGAGATCGCGCTCACCGACGAGGGGGACCGGCGCGCCCACGTTTTGATCAAACGTCACCGCCTGGCCGAGCGCCTGCTGACCGATGTGCTCAAGGTGCCATTGGACGCCGCGCACGAGGAGGCCTGCCGGCTGGAGCACGCTCTCTCGCCGGAAGTGGAAGCGCGCCTGGAAACGGCGCTCGGCTCACCCGAGTCCTGCCCTCACGGCAACCCCATTGACGCCGGCGCGGACGACCACACCTTCTCCCTCGCCGAGGCCCCGGCCGGCCGCGCCCTGACCATCGCCCGGATGGAGGACGAGACGCCGGAGGTGGTGCGCTATCTCTCCGAACGCAAACTGCTGCCCGGCGCGCAGGTGACGCTCAAGAAGCGCGAGGCCCTGGGCTCTGTTCTGGTGGTGGAGGTGGAGGGCAAGCGGCACCATCTCAGCGCGGCCCTCGCGGAGACCATTCGCGTGACGCGGCGGGAGGGAACAGTGTGACCGTCCGCCCCCTGGAGTACGTTCGCGATTTGCTGACCGGCCGCCGCTGCGGCTGCGACGCCTGCCCGTTCGCCGGGGTCAAGCCGGCGCGCAAGCTGATGCTCTTCGGCTCGCCCAACGTGGGAAAGAGCGTCGTCTTCAACCAACTCACCGGCGCCTATGCCATCGTCTCGAACTACCCCGGCACCACCGTGGAGGTTTCCCGCGGCCGCGCCCAACTCAGCGACGCGGTACTCGAGGTCGTGGACACGCCGGGAACTTACTCCCTCAACCCGCTCTCCGAGGACGAGCAGGTGACCCAGGACCTGCTGCTCGACGAGCGGCCGGACCTGGTGCTCCACGTCGCCGATGCCAAGCACCTCCCCCGCATGGTGGCGATGACCCTGCAACTCATCGAGGCCGGTCTGCCCGTGATCCTCGACCTCAACATCATGGACGAGGCGGAGCGCGCGGGGATGCAGGTGGACCTGACGGTCTTGCAGCGCGAGCTCGGGATCCCCGTCGTCGCGACGGCCGCGGCGAGCGGAGTGGGAATGGAGCGGCTGCGCGGACTCCTGAGCGACACGCGCCCCCCCGCCTCCGGCTGCGTGGTGAAGTACCCCGAGCCGATCGAGGCGGCGGTCAGCGCCATCACCAAGCTACTCACGGCCGACTACGGTCTGTCGCGGCGCGCTCTCGCTTTGCTCCTGCTCCAGCGCGATGCGGCGGTGCAGGCGCGGGTGGAGAAACTTGACCCGGCGGCGGGGCCGGAGCTGGAGCGGATCGTAACCGAGACGGAGGCGCGCTTCTCGCAGCCGCTCTCGTTCTGCCTCGCGGTGGCGCGGCAGGAAGCGGCCGATCTCATTGCCAGGAAGGCGACCTCACACGAGGCGAGGGGCCTCCGGCCCGGCTTCGCGGAGACGTTGGGGCGGCTCTCCATGCACCCTGTGTACGGGCTGCCCATCTTGTGCGCGGTGGTCTACTTCGGGCTCTATCTCGTGGTGGGGAAGTTCGCCGCGGGCGTGCTGGTGGACGCGCTCGAACGTTTCTTTGAGCAGCACTTCAACCCAATCGTCAACGCCTTCGTCACGCGCCTCCTCCCCTGGCCGGCGCTGTCGAGCCTGTTCGCGGGCGACTTCGGGGTGATAACGCTGGGGGTGCGCTACGCCTTTGCCATTGTGCTGCCCCTGGTCACGGCCTTCTTCCTGATGTTTGCGATCCTGGAGGACAGCGGCTACCTGCCGCGGCTGGCGATGCTGGTGGACCGCGCCTTCAAGCGCCTCGGCCTCTCCGGGCGGGCCATCATCCCCATCGTGCTCGGCCTGGGCTGCGACACCATGGCGACGCTGGTGACGCGGGTGCTGGAAACGCGGCGGGAGCGGCTGATCGCCACTTTCCTGCTCGCTCTCGCCATCCCATGCTCGGCCCAACTCGGCGTCATCCTCGGGCTACTCGCGACCCATCCCCTTGGCCTAGCGATCTGGGTGGGGGTGGTGCTGGCCATCTTCGTGCTCTCCGGGTTTCTGGCGGCGCGGGTGCTGCCGGGCGGGGAGTCCCGCTTCTACATCGAGATTCCCCCGCTTCGCCTCCCCTCGCCGCGCAACGTCGTCACCAAGACCTGGAACCGGGTGCGCTGGTACGCGCTGGAGGTGATCCCCCTCTTCTTGCTGGCGAGCGTGCTGATTTGGATCGGCGATCTCACGCACCTCTTCCAGTTGGCGGTGCGCGGACTCCAGCCCGTGGTGCATGCGCTGGGGCTGCCGGACTCAGCGGCGCAGGCCTTCCTGTTCGGGTTCTTCCGGCGAGACTACGGCGCGGCGCGGATTTACGACGCCAGCAGCGGGGGCGCCATCGGCGGCGTGCCGCTGATCGTGTCCATGGTGACCATCACGCTCTTCGTGCCCTGCATCGCGCAGTTCATGGTGATGCAGAAAGAGCGCGGCTGGCGGACCGCGGTGGCGGTGACCGGGATCATCTTCCCGTTCGCGTTCGGGGTGGGGTATGTGCTGAATCTGATCTTGGTCGCCCTGAAGGTGCAGGTATGATAGACACTGTCGAACTCAGCGACGCGGCGGAGGAGATGCTGGCCGGCCTGTGGCCGGAGCGGGAGGCGCGCGAACAAGCGGCCTGCGCGCTCGACCCCCATTCCGGCTCGGCGCGCGAGGCCCTGGAGGAACTGCAGGCCAGGGGCTTGATCGAAGCGAACGGCGACGCGACCACCCTCACCGCAACCGGGCTGACCGCGGCCGCGGGGGTGATCCGCCGGGAGCGCCTCGCGGAGCGGCTGCTGGCCGACGTGCTGAACGTCAGCGACGCCCTCGCCACGGAGACCGCCTGCAAGTTCGAGCACCTCCTGCGCCGCGGCATTGACGACGAGATTTGCGCCCTGTTGGGCCACCCCCGCGTTTGCCCGCACGGCAGCGCCATCCCCCCGGGGCCGTGCTGCGCAGAGGGAACGGAGGCGGCGGACAGAGTGGTGTCGTCCCTGGCCAACCTTTCCCCCGGCCAGAGCGGCATGATCGCCTACCTCCAGACTGGGCGGCGGGAGATCATGCAGCGGCTTCTCGCGATGGGCGCCATCCCCGGCGCGCGGGTGACGTTGCGGCAGCGCTTCCCCTCCCTCGTCTTCGAGCTGGGCCATACCGAGATCGCGATTGACGAGGAGACCGCGCGGGACATCTACGTCCGCCTCACCACCGCGCCCAAGCCGGAGCGGCAGAGCCGGCTACGGCTTGGGTTCCGTCGCAGGCGCGGGGGGCGGTGATGGAGCAGCCGGTTTCTCCTCCCCCTTCTTCTCCTCAGGCTTGGCCGCTGGCTTCTCCTCCGCCTTGGGTCCCGCGACGGTGACCTCTGCCTTCTCTGTCCCCACATTCCCCGCGGCGTCGAAGGCGAGGAGTTCGAGCTTGCGCGCCCCGACCGCGAGCGGGTCGGTGAAGACCGCGAAGTCCGTGCTGAGAGAGTCAATGGCCGCGTAAGGGAGCGTGCGCCATTCGCCCTCGTCCACGCGGTACTCGACGCTGACGATGGGCGAGAGCGTGTCGCTCGCCACGCCGCGGTACCGGGCGCGCTTGTCTTCTCCCACCTCGAGCGAGGACTTGAACACCAGCAAGGTGGGCGCGGTGTTGTCCACGATTACGGCGACAGAGTCATCGCTCGCCTCCGGGGTCCAGGGCTGGCTACGGCGGTCGCTGGCCGTGACGCGCAGCAGATAGCTCCCGTCCGTGGTCTTCGCCGTGTCCCAGTCGTACTTGGGGTCGGTGAGATCGGTCTTCAGGTCCTTCCAGGTCTTCCCCAGATCGCTCGACGTGGCGAGGTCATAGACCAGCGTGTTCTGATCCGGGTCCCGCCCCTCCCATTTCACCGCGTACTTCTTCGCGATGCTGCTGCCGGCGGAGGGGGCGCGAAGAGTGACGGCCGGCGGGCGGTTTTTGGGCAGCCGGGAGAGACGAACCTCTCTCACTACAGGAGAGGCCTTCCCATCTTTAGAGGAGAGCGTCATCCGATACTGGAGGTAGCGTGCCGCCGGGCTCGTGATGCCGCCGCCGGGGGCGGCGGCCCACGCGCTCCAGTGGTCGTCGGGGTCCGGAGAGTCGCCGGAGCGCGTCGCCAGGCCCACCTCCGTCCCCTCGGGGGTGCCGGCGGTGACGCTGATCTTACCCCATCGCGCGGCCCGCTCCGCGTCGAGGACGGCCGATTCCAGCCGCCCCGTGCCCGGCCCCGAAGGGGTGAAGGTGTGCAGCAGCGTCGGGGCGGAACTGCCGAGGTAGATGGTATCACCGGAGACGGCGAGCGCGGAGGCGAGGCCGGTCTCGGGGCGGTAGATGGTCTGCCACTCGTTCTCCCCGGTGAGGCGCAACACCACCCCGTTCGGCCCCGTCGCGGCGACCACATCGCCGTTCGGCAACACGCCCAGGCCATACACGTCGGCTTGCTCCGTCCGCACATAGACGCCGGGCAATCCGGCCGCGGGGAGGCGCACGATCTCCCCGCCCGGCGTCGAGGCCGCGTAGAGGTTGCCGTCACTATCCAGGGCCAGCGCGTTGGCCGTGGCCCCGGGGACCTGGGCAACGACGGAGGCCGTCCCGTCCGGCTTGACGCGATACACGATCCCCGCGTTGGAGGTCCCGACGTAGAGATCGCCCTCCTTATTCAGGGCCAGGGATAAGACGTTGGTGGCGGGAAGCTCGACCAGCACCCGCGCCTTCTCGCCCGGCTTGATCGCGTAGATCCGCGCCGGGGAACCCGCGCCCGCGTAGATGGTTCCGTCCGGCGCCAGTGCCAGGCTCCAGAGGTAGGCGCTGTCGCTGTCGAAGACCACCTCGCCCTTCCCCTCCGAGGAGATGCGGAAGAGCTTGCCTCGCGGCGACGTGCCGGCGTACAGGTGGCCGGTGGCGTCGAAGACCAGCGCGTGCACATTCATCTCGCCAGTCGCGAAAAAGCGCGTCGCCTCGCCGCCGGCCGAGACGCGGTAGATCACGCCCGTCGTCCCCGTGCCCACATAGACCGCGTCGTCGCGCGTGGCGACAGACCAGATCACGTCGGCAGGGAGCGAGGCGAGGCCGGCTTGCTTCGGTGCGAGCGAGATCAGTCCGTCCTGCGCGACCGCCACGTCGTAGAGCTTCGCCTTCGCATAGTCGGCCCGCGTGTGCTGCACCCACAAGGCCGGCGGGCTGGTGAGCGGTTTCTGGTCCTTGTCCGGCTTCGCCTCTTTCTCCGGCTCCTTGCCCTTCTCCGGCTTCTCCTCCGCCTTCTCCGCCTCGGGCTTTTCGGCGGCCTTCGGCGGCTCTTTCGTCGCCGGCAGCGTCGCGACGGGGAGAGGTGGCAGGGCGATCGGCGTGGCCATGAAATCCGCCTCGTCCGGGTCGCTTTCATCGTCCCCCGGTGGCGCCGAAGGCGTCGGGCGCGCGGAGGGCGGTTCGGGGCGCGGCGGGGTTGCGCCGGAGAGCGGGCTGTCCACTTGCAGGGTCACGGTCTCGCGCCCAGAGAGTTCCCATTCCGTGGGCACGACGACCTTCAGGACAGAGGCGGCGCTCCGCAGGTCGGTGGGCCGCGCCGCTTGCAGCGCGTCATAGGCGCTGCGCGGGAGATCGGGCAGCTCTTCTCCTAGCAGGGAGGCGCCGTTCCGCGGCAGCGCGGCCTGGGCCACCAGGTCGGAACTGGCGTTGCGGCTCACATATCGCTCCAGCAATTGGTCCATGCTCACCGGGGCGGGCCTCGGCGCGCCGAGGCTGGAGCGCGCGTCATTCGCCTCCCGCCCCCCCGAGACCACCACGCGCACCGGGCCTTTCGGCAGGTCG
>CAZUGW010000002.1:0-11850 GCA_964620055.1 uncultured bacterium | reverse complement strand
CGCAGGCGCACGCGCGTGACCGGGAGCGGGCCGAAAGGGTTGTCGGTGAACACGGTCAGGGGGGACAGCACCATCGGCACGGCCGCCTCCGCCGCGTCGGTATCGTTGTAGGCGAGGTCCTCGCGGTGAATCGGGGGCCGGTCCGCGAACTCGAGGTCGAGCGACATCTTCATGCTGCCGCGGGCGATCCGCGCCCGGGCTTCGTCCACGACAGTCAGCGTGGAGATGCTCACCAGCAGCGGCATCAGCTCCTTCTGCCGGATCACCTCCAGCGAATACTTCCGCCAGACCCCGCCCCGGTCCCGCACCTCGATGGTCACGGGGAGAGTATGGGCGGGGGTCTTCATCTCCCCGGCGATGGCTGAGGTGTGATCGCGATAGATCCGCCCCACCGCCGCGGTCGGGGCCATCAGCTTGAACGAGGTGTCCACCGCCGGCAGGATGTCATAGACATAGCCGCCGGTCATGGGCGCATCTATGGTCCCGAACTGGAAGAACGGATGGCCGAAGGCGAGCAGCTTCCCGCCCTCGACATAAGTCACCGTGCCCAGCCCCGACATGTCAATGTCGCCCCGCACCAACTGCACCCCGAGGCTGGCCCCGGGTACGAGCGCGGGATGCAGCTTGTCCAGCTCGCCGCCCCCCGAGTTCTCCGCCACGCGCACCCCATACTGCTCCAGTTCCTTGGCGAGCCGCGCAGAGGCCCGATGGTTCAGCCCCGAGACCTGGAGCACGCCGCCCAGCGGCCGGAGCGTCAGGGTGTTTGGAGCCTCCTTGCCAGAGGCCGAAGATGAACCGAGACGCACTTGCGCGATGTGCTTGTCCCCCACCACGATGGGCTTGGGTGGCATCGCAGGCGCGGGCCTCGCGGGCGGTCCCGCTCCCCAGGCCTCCAGCATCTGCTCGATCGGCTGGATGCCGATGATCGGTTCTTTGCTAAACGACCAGCCATAGGCGATCGCGCCGGCCAGCTTCCCCTCGAGGTACACCGGGCTGCCGCTCATCCCCTCGATCACACCACTCTTGCGCGCCACCACCGGCCCGTCCAGAATCCGGGCGAGAATGACGCTCCGCGTCCCCTCGAACTTGTGAATCACCCCCAGGATCTCGACGTGGAACGTCTCGATCTTCGTCCCCTTGAACACCGACTTGGCCACGGCGCGCTGGCCCGCTTTGACTTGCTTGAGGGGGTAGATGTTGCGCGCGGGAACAGCGTGAGCGAATCCGTTGACGACGAGCAGTGCGACCGCAAGTGACACGACGCGAACTAGGGAAGATCTCATCTGATTAGGCTTCTCCGAGGTTTTCGAACGTGTCAAGAGCATAACACCTGGGTAGGGCCGGGTCAAGGCGAGAGGCGAGGGGCGACGAAATGACGAAGAGAAAGACCGGGGCAGAGGCTGCGGCGAGGAGAGGGTGATGGAAGAACCCGAGGAGCAAGAGGAAAACCAGGAGTCGTTGACGGTGGAGGTGCTGATTCAGCGGCTCTACCGCGATCCGCGCTATATGCTCATGGGCAAGATGGAGCGGTTCGGCCGCGAGCTCCTGGCCTTCATCGAGAGTTGCACGGTGCTCTCGGCCACCGGTGACGTGCGGGGCCAGATGCTCCTGAACAGCGAGTACGAGTTGCGCGGGCGGCCGGACGGGGAGCGGCCCTATGGGGAGGATTCGCTGCTCGACTACTACCTGGGGAAGCGGGGCGAGCAACTCACCCTGAGCGACGACGACCTCTCGGCCCTGCGGGACGAGTCGTGGCTATATTACGTGCGGCGCAACTTCTTCTTCCTGCTCGAGGACTGGGCCTCGGCCCGCGACGACGCAGAGCACAACCTGGGGATCTGGGACATCATCGAGCAGTCCGAGGCGAATGAGGCCGCGAAGTGGGCCTCCCTGAAATGGTGGCCCTGGATGGAGCGGGACCGCGCCATCGCCCAGGCTCTGTGGGACGTAGGGCACGAGCAGCGGGACCACGCCGCCACCGAGCTCTACCGCGCGCAGCGGGGCATCCAGCAATTCGGGGAACGGTACCAGGAGCAGTACGCGCGGGAGGAGGGGGACGGGCGGGACATCTGCGCCCACATGGCCAAACACGTCGGCGCGCTGGCCGAGTTGCTGCGGAGAGATCAGGGCCTCCCCGTATCTCTCGACGAGCGGTTGGATGAGGCCGAAACCCGGGGCGACGCGGAGGAAGTGGAACGGGTGCGTACCGAGATGATCCGGCGGGCGATGGAGGAGGGGGAGCCGTAGGGGCGACCCGCTGGGTCGCCCAGGGAGGATGCGCCCATGGCAGAGACCCCCGGAGGGTCAGGGAATCGGCCGCTGCTATGCCCCAAGTGCGGGACCGGGAACCCGCCGGAGGTCACCGCGTGTCTCTACTGCGGCGAAACTCTCGCGCCGCGCACCAAGCCGCAGCCGATGGCTTTGGGGCCGAGGCTGTTGGTGTCACTGGCCGCGGGACTGCTCGTGCTGTTGACTGTGACCTACGCCTCCCTGGCGCAGTACCGCGACTGGGCCGCCAGACGCCCGCAGGAGCGTACACTACTCGCCATCCTGGCTGTAAGAGAAGCGGTTGACCAGTACCGAAAGGACAAAGGCTCTCCCCCTGGCTCGCTGGACGATCTTGCGGGTACTCACTGGTCCTTCGGAGACCGGAACGGCTATCCTGTCGATGGGTGGTGGCGGCTGCTGCACTACCAGGCCAAGGGAGACGGCTATCGCATCGTCTCCTACGGCCGCGACGGCAAGCCCGGAGGAGTGGGCCTCGACTATGACCTGTCGAGCGATCATCTCGGAGGGGGCGGGGGTCCGGACCTAAGCTGGGTGCTGTCCAGGATCCCGCCGCAGGCCCGTCCCACGTTCGGGCAGTTCGCAACCGATCGGGAGTCCCGTGCGATGGCCCTGCTGAGCCTGCTTTCCGGCCTCGCGGCCTTCACCCTTGCTTTCCGGGTGCTTGGCAATACAAGAAAGAGCAGCCTATCCCTCGTGCTCCAGTTGCTTGTTACGCTGGTCGCGACCGTCGTGCTGGGGTTCATCATCACCACGGTTCACCTGCCGAGTGGACACTGACCATGCGCTCACGCTACCTTGCCGCAGGCGGGTTCTGCGACGACCACTGTAACAACACAGGAGGGGGGACCCGGCGTGTCGCCCGGAAAGGACTCGTCCTGTGAGCCAGGAACTGAAGTGCCCCAAGTGCGGGACGCGCAATCCGTACGATGTCACGGAGTGCCTCTACTGCGGAGCCGGTCTCGCTACCGGCGCGGCACCGGGCGCGGCCGCAGATGCGCCTCGCCGAATGGCGGCTCGCCCTAGGCTGATCGTCTCCGCGATCGCGGGGCTGTTGGTCCTTTGCATCGTCGCGTGGGCCTCGTTCGGGAGCTACCGCGACGCGGCCGACTACGTCTTCCAGAAACCCACCTTGCGGTACCTCCAGAAGACGAAGGATGCGGTTGACGCATACCGGCAGGAGCACCACGTGCTGCCGAAGTCGCTAGACGACCTCCCGTGGATGTCTGGCGTGGCTAGGGACCCATCGCGCAAGCCCGCTGATTCGTGGTTCCATCCGCTTCATTATCAGACCGAGGGGACCCGCTACCGCATTGCCTCCTACGGCTTGGACGGCAAGCCTGGCGGAGTAGGACTTGACTATGATCTGTCCGACCACGACGTGTCAGAGGACCACAATGTCGTTGTCTACAAGCTGCCGCCCGAGTCTCGGGCGACCTTCTGGCAGTTCCTGACTGCCAATGGCCTACAATGGGGCGGCTCGGGTGGAATGATGGCGCTGTCTAGCCTTCTCGCGGGTCTCGCGGCCTTCGTGCTATCCTTCCGGGTCCGTGGGGGTAACCTGAAGGACCCGCGGCGATCAATCTCCATCACATTCGAGTTGATCGTCACCCTCGGCATCACGGTGGTGGTCGGCTTCATCATCGCCTCGGTCCACGTCCCGAGTGGACACTGAACCATGCGCTCATGCTATTTCGCCAATCCCCAGATCGTCTGGAAAGAAGGCACTCAGTGAACCAGGAACAGCAGAGCGCCAAGCCGCGACCGATGGCCTTAGGGCCGAGGCTGGTCACGTCCCTCGCCGCCGGATCGCTCATCCTGCTGATCGTCATCGGTGTCTCGTACCAACAGTACTGCGGCGTGGCCACTCGCTACCCCCCACGGCTGACACTGGAAAGCATCGCGCGGGTGGCAGACGCGATCAAGGACTACCAGGGAGCGCGTCACTCCCTGCCCAGGACGCTGCACGAACTCCCAAACCTCCAGTTGGTCCGAACGGACGACCAGTCGCGCCCCGCGGATTACTGGCGGCGGCCGCTCCTGTACCAGGTCAACGGGAGCAGCTACCGGGTCTTCTCCTACGGCCGCGACAACAAGCCCGGCGGCCTGGGTCTCGATTACGACCTGTCGAACGATGATCTGACAAAGACTAAGGATCGAGAGGACAGCGCTAGGTGGACTAAGCTGCCGGCAAAGGCCCGTCCTACTTTCCAGCAGTTCCTGTCCGACCGGGAAGGGTTGGCCAATTCGGGGTCAGGCCAAGCCATGGCCCTGACGAGCCTCATCTCCGGCCTCGCGGCCCTCCTCCTGGCCTTCTTTATCCTCGGCGCCTCTCCCAAGGCCAAGGGAAGGTCGGTGTCCCTTGCGTTCGAGCTGATCGTCGCCCTGGTCATGACCCTCGTGGTGGGCCTGGCCATCGCGGCCATAGAAATCCCATCTGGACACTAACCCATGCGATTCCGCTACCTCCGCGATCCGTTATTTCTGGTCTGCTTCGTCCTCTACTTCGCCAATCGCTTTCTTATCAAGCGGTTCGTCGCAGGCGGCTTCTTCCACGACCACTTCAACGACCTCATCTGCCTCCCGTTCTGGGTGCCGATCATGGTCTTCCTGACGCGGAAGGTCGGCCTGCGAGACGGAGACGATCCGCCGCGCGCCGATGAGATCCTAATCCCCCTGATCGTGTGGTCCGCGATCTTCGAACTGTACCTGCCGAACGTGAAGTACTTCCGGGGCCTCGCCACCGCGGATCCCACCGACATCCTCTGGTACACTGTCGGCGGCCTACTCGCATCCGTAGTCTGGCAGGTAACCTATAGAGAGCGAGCAACGCCTCGCGCATCAGGAGCATGACATGGAGATCAAGCCCGGGCTGCATCGCATTCAGTCCCTCAACCAGGTGATCTACGCCCTCGACTGCGGCGGGGCGTATGTGCTGGTGGATGTGGGGGATGAGAAGGAACTGGACAACAAGCTGGCGGCCTTACAGCAGGACGGGATTGCGCGGGAGCAGATCGCCGCGGTGCTGATCACCCACTTCCACGACGACCACTGCGGCGGGCTGGCGAAGCTGCGGGAACTGGCGAAGCCCAAGGTGGTGACCCACCGGCTCTCGGTGGAGCCCGCCACCCTGCTGCCGCCGATCCCGCGGGAACTGGTGGACTACACCGTGGACGACGGCGACACGGTGGAGATCGGGACGCTCAGCTTCCGCGTCCACCATCTCCCCGGCCACACCCACGACTCGGTGGTCTATCAACTGGGCCAGGACCTGTTCATCGGCGACATCACCTTCGAATGGGCCGGCGTGGGCTGGATGGATATCCACTGGGGGTCGTGTCTCTGGCAATACAAGGAATCCCTGAACAAACTCCTCGCCCTCGCTCCGGCCACCCTCTACCCCGGCCACGGCGGGCCGTGCGCGCTGAGCGAGGCCTCCATCTACCGCGCCCAGAACACCCTCGACATCCTGGAGAAGATAGACGGCAGCCCGTTGATGATCGGGCAGCCCGCGGCGACGCGGGGCGCGGGGGAGGCGCGGGAGGTGATGCGGATTGGGGTTGGGGGATGAACGGAGACGCGGGATAGAGTGGTTGATTGATTCGGCACGGCCGTGCCGAATCAATCAAAGCAAGCCATACCGATCCTTGTACTCGCCGTATAGCTGCACGAACATCTTGACGATAAGGAAGCCGGCCTCCACGTTCACGTACTCCTGGCGGCCGTGGTTATACGCCGGGA
Organism: uncultured bacterium; assembly: GCA_964620055.1. Lineage (GTDB taxonomy): Bacteria > Armatimonadota > Hebobacteria > Hebobacterales > Hebobacteraceae > CAZUGW01. The sequence goes on along the minus strand of CAZUGW010000002.1, from coordinate 5,823 downwards.
CCATTGCCTCTCCTCCCGTCTCCACCCCCCAGCCAATAGACGGCATGGCGGCAGTATAGCACATGCCCCCGAAACACTCACCCGCGTAAAGGGACCCCACCCCCTCGCGCCGTAACTCGCTGTCCAGTAAGAGTCGAAAGGCAGGCCACCATGACCGCGATCAACGTCTGGGCGACTGGCGACGGGGTGCGCGTGAATCCGGAGACGGGGAAGTATTGGGAGGATCGGCCGGACATTCTGCCGGACTATCCGACGGGGGACTATCGGAAGCGCAATATGGTGTGGGACGGGGAGGCGGGGAAGGTCAGCCTCTGCGCGGCCCGCAATGAGTTCGTCTCCTTCCAGGTGATCGTGGAGGCGGACGGGCCGGTGAAGGACATCACCGTCGCTCTCGACCACCTCGTTACCCCGGGCGGGGCGAAGTTGGACGGGCGGAACATCGCGCTGTTCAAGGCCTGGTATGCGAAAGTCTATCAGCCCTCCAGCGGGTACGAGAAGAGCTCGCTCGGCAATGGGTGGTATCCCGACGCGCTGATTCCGGTGGCGACGGGCGAGCCGCTCGTTTTCGATCTGCCGGACACGCGCGACGTAATCGGCGACTCGCAGCACAATCAGACCGTGTGGGTGGATATCTATCTGCCGCGCGAGCGCGAGGCCGCGCCGCCGGGGGAGTATCGCGGCGTGTTGACGGTGTCATGGCCCGGCGGGAAACGCGAGCTCGCGGTGACGCTGACGGTGTGGGACTTCGCGCTCCCGGACGAGATCCACTGTCGGGGCGATATCTACAACAACTCGCTGGCCCGCATGTCCCCGGAGATGGAGCTGCAGTACTACCAGATGTGCCGTCAGCACCGCTTTGAGCCGGGCGTGTACAAGTACAAGCCAGAGCTCACCGTGGACGGGACAAAGGTCGCAATTGACTGGAGTGCCTACGACGCGCGGCTGCGGCGCTACCTCGACGGGTCGGCCTTCACCGAGGCCGCGGGGTACTGGGGGCCGGGCGTGGGGCTGCCGCTGGATCATATTCTCCTCCCGTTCGACTGCGAGAAGGGCGGGAACCGCGACCGCGTCTGGCCGATGGCCGTGCCGGAGGCCGGCCGCACCCCGGAGTTCGAGGCGGTGTGGGTGGAGACCGCGCGGCAGTTCCACGCGCACTTCGACGCGGACCCGCACTGGCGGCGCGTGAAGAAGATCGCCTTCCTGGATGGCCTGGACGAGTCGTATGACGAAGTGGCCTATGAGCGGATGATCTACTACTGCAAGCTGCTGCGCCAGGGGATGGGCAAGGGCTGGTTCCAGTACCGGATTGACGGCGGCTACTCGCAGGAGGCGATGGAGAAGCTGCACCCGTACATTGACCTGCTGATCTGCCACACCATCGCCTTCGATGCGGACAAGATCGCCCACTTCCGCGCGCTAGGGGTCGAGCCGTGGTGCTACGGCCCCATGATCTACGAACAGGAGGCGAACTCGGCCTGCGGGTCCAACACCTTCCTCGACCTCGACCTCTTCACCGTCCGCGGGCTAGGATGGGCGACGTGGAAACACCGCTGCGGGTACTGCCAATGGGAGTTCGAGTGGGAGGGCGAGAAGAGTTGGACCGACCCGCTGAACTGGCGCACCAAGTGGGTCGAGTACAACACCTCCGGCCTCCTCATCTACCGCGGCTCCTTCCTCGGGCTGAACCAGCCGGTCCCGAGCCTCCGGCTCAAGGCCCAGCGGCGGGGGTTCCAGGATTACGAGTACTTCTGGCTCTTGCGCCAGGCCGGACGCGAGAAGGACGCAGACGATCTCGTCAACGGCGTCGTCCACACCACCCCCTTCGGCCAGGCCTCCATTGGCAATCGGAACATCTGGAAGAACCATCCCGAGGCATGGGACAAGGCGCGGAAGCTGGCCGGGGAGATGCTGAGTTGCCTGGCGTGTGTGGGGAAGTGAGGAGGGGCGGGCCGCGCGTTGACCACTCCGACGCCGAATAGCGCGCGTCACACCCGCGCCAACACCTGCGAGAGGGAGCTCACGGCCTCGCCTCGCCACTCCTCCTCGTCCACCCGGAAGGCGTCGGCGTGCTCCTCGTGCGGGGCGCGGATCAGCACCGGGTGCATCCCCACTGCCGCCGCGCCGCTCAACTCGCGGCTGCTCCCGTCCCCCACGTACAGGCACTCGCCCGCCTTCACCCCCAGCCCCTCGCAGGCCTGGAGGTAGATCGCCGGGTCGGGTTTCTTGACCTTGGCCACGCACGAGAACACGGTCGCATCGAAGAGCGGCGCGAAGGGCGTGCTCTCCCACAGCACCGGCACCTCCGCCGAGCAGTCCGAGACCAGGCCCAGTTTCAGCCCCAGGCCTCTGAGCGCGGTGAGCGTGGGGACGGCGTCCTCCCGTGGCACGAGATGGCGACCGGTGAACTCCAGCCGCAACTCGGCCGCGCGCATCACCGCCTCCAGCTCCGCGCTCACCCCCATCGTTCCAAGAACATAGGCGATATTCCCCTCCGTCGCGGCAAACGCGCCCCGGTTGCGCAGCTCATAGCTCCCCAGCCACCCCCGCACGAACGCATCGCCCGAGACTCCCAGCGCCCCGGCCATCTCCCGCAGCACCGCCTCATGCGCGGAATGGGTGAAGTTGTCAATCAGCGTCCCGAAGAGATCGAAGATCACGGCGCGGTAGCTCACGGCACTACCTCCAGTCACGCATTCAGCCTGTACTCAGACCGTTCCTGCAAGCGTGACGGCACCACACCCCGGTGGATGTGCCCCTAACGAGCCCCGGAGGAGCGGCCGAGGAGAATTCTGTAGCATATTCCGAGATCGCTACAAGAAACGTTACAAAAAAAGTATCAAGAAGACGTACCAAGTATATTGACACGCCTACACTGATCTGCTAGGCTGTCTGCAAGCTATGCGGTTCAGGAGGTCGGAATGCCGTCCATAGACGCCGCACATATCTTTGGTGAGAATCTCCGCTGGTTTAGGAAGGAAGAGAAGTCAGATTGGGCCGCCTACAAGTTCGCAAATCTGCTCAACGTGAGTGTTCAGACACTGGCAGCATATGAGCGCGGTGACAGAGTCCCCCCGATGTCCGTCTTGGACAGGCTATACCAGGAATTCGACATTGCTCCCGCGGCCTGGCTGACACCCGACGGACCGAAGCAGGCACGGACTGCCCGCACTTCGCTGGTCGAGGCCTACGCGCCCTCGGTTCCTCACCTGACGACGAAGTCGGCCACTTGGGCAGAGGAGGTCTGGTTCCTCTCTCATGCCATCCCGGATGGCGTGATAGCCACGCGCCTCAAGCAACTCAGCGACTTCGGACTCGGGCCGGGAGAATCGGACCTCATTAGGGTAGTAGGGCAGTCGGGCATGAGGGTCGAGGAGATTCCGGACAAATGGAAGCCAGGAACCCAGGCGGCATTCCTCTCACCGGAATGGGTGGAGGCCGACGTGCTTAGGGTTTACCAGGAAGCCGACCCCAGGTCACGCCGAGAGGACATTACCACAGTCCTTGTCTCCAAACTGCTTGAACTACGTTCGGAAGGCTGTCGCACCTGGGCGGACAGCCAAACGAATGTGACCAAATGGCATCCCGCGGCGTCTCGTCTCTTTGGCTACAGTATGGATCCTCCCGAGTGGCGTAATCTGAGGATCGATAGCTTTGCGGTTCCCCCCAAATCAGACAAGGGCCATTGCGTCGCGTACGACGCTGTGCGGGCCCTCTTGGCGGAAAAGCCGAACATGTTGCAGCGGAAGATGAGGGCGGTGCTGTCCTTCCCGCTTGTGCGCGTCGAGCGTCTGTACCGCAAGGACGAGTCTCACTTCGTCGCGGGCATTACCATACGGGCCACAGACGGCCCTGATGAGACCAAGCTGCTGGTTACCGTGACGAATCTGGAGGTGCCGGCCCTGATCGAGAGGCTAGCACGAGAGATCCTCGTACCTGGGGCGGATCTCCGCAGGGCCGTGCGACGTGGCGGGGCGTCGGTCAACGCACTAGCAGAGCGATTCCAGGTCCATCCGGGCATTGTCAAGCGACGTATGGCGGAGACGGGAATCTGGAGCGCGGTGTACGATGGTACCGAGTGCTTGGACTCAGAGGCCGATCGCGGCGAACACACACGGCCGGCATGACGGTCGTTGACGAGTCCGACGGTACCCGGCGCGGCGGGAGCAGTAGATGGCACAGAACAAGGAATCAGTGGCCTTTGAGTGGCCGTACGAAGTAGAGGTGAGCTATGGGTTGGAGAACATACCTCACCCTCGCGTACTGGCTGGCATGCGTCTGGCTCAGGACAGGATCCCGTGGCGCCGCAGGGCGACAGAGGCGGCCCCGGGAACCTCGGCCGAGCGGAGACGAGCGGGGGTCTCAGGAAGGGGTGGCCAACATACTGCCGACGGCCGCGGCCAGCACGAGCTTCCTCTCGACGTGCAGCTTCCGCTAGGGCGGCCGGCGGCCGCCTGAACACGACTCGCAACTGTCCCGCCTGATGCGTGTCGCTACAGCCCTATGGCAGGTAGAGTGATCTCTTGCGATGCGCTGCAGCCTGAGCGGCACTGTCCACCAGCGTCCCGAAGAGATCAAAGATCACGGCGCGATACTTCACGGCACCGCCTCCACCATCTCTTCTTCTCCGCCCAGCCACTCTTCCACTGCTCGACGGACCTCGGGCTTGGGCATTGCCGTCCTGCGCCTGACACCCAGATGCGAGTCCGCTTCCCATCAGCATATGCGGGCGACCAACGGGAAGGCGCGCCGCCAGTAACTTCGCATGTGCTACAATATAGTACCGGACAATAGGCAATGCCTGCGGTGTGTAGCGCACTCTGGCGAGAAGGGAGGTGCCCCTCAGCGCCAGCCAAGCCCGGCGGTGCCTTGTCCGTCGCCGTAGACACGCGATGCGACGCAAAAGCCCACGGGGGTGGGCGCACCCTGAAACGGAGGACTCGGACATGCGACGGCCTGAACACAGTAAACCGACGTCAAACTGGAGGTCTAGATGCTTGATCGAAGCGGACAGACCGAGGTCCACATTGCCCTAGCGGACCTCGCTGCTGACCTTATCGCCGCCCTGAAAGCGGCGGGCCGCAGCGGTTCTGTAACCGCACGTGAGTTCGAGGTGACATACCTCTACTACTGGATGAGCCTGACGTTTGCGGAAATCGCGGACACGCTCGACATCTCCGTGGACGCAGCGCGACGCGCGCACAAGAGGATGCTGGAAGCGCTGCGCGATACCGGACTGCTCGAGGGCTATGAGAGCGACTGCTGATGCTTCCAAAGGTGGTCCGGGAGAGGCCGCGTGGCCGCTCGGGAGTGAGTGAACTATGCGCAAAGACGTCTGCAACGCTCGACTATCCACCCAGTTGAGGAGGGTCGACCTCCTACTGCGCAAAGCAGCGCATGGTGACGCGCGGGAGAGGGTTGGGCGAGCAATACTCGATCTAGTCGGCACGACGCACCAGGAAGCAAGCGAACACCAGAAGTTCAGGGATCAAGCCATCCGCGCCAAATGATCGTTATCTCAGGTGCTGGCCTTCAGTGAGGGCCAGCACCTGAGGCACTCAGACAAGGCAGTTACCGCCGAGCCGACGTAGACGGCTCTATGGTACCACCTCAACCATCTCCTCGTCGCCGCCCAGCCACTCCTCCACTGCTCGCCGGACCTCGCGCTTCGGGAGTTCTTTGCCGAGCAGCGCGCGGGTGAGATCGCCCAGGCTCTTCCGCGCCGCGCGGGGCTGGTCGAGTTGCTGCCGCATCCACGCGATCACGTCATCGGTCAGTAGGGGCACGGCATGCCGTGCCCACTCCCCTACTCCGTCCACGTCATCG
>CAZUGW010000001.1:31941-37332 GCA_964620055.1 uncultured bacterium | reverse complement strand
GATCGTGATTGGCCGTTCGGCTGGATGGGAGAGCAGGAAGCTACGCGCCTTACACGGTCTGAACGCCCGACTCTCCCAGATTAGCGTGATGACCTACGATCAGCTCTTGGCCCAGGGAGAACGCATGATACAGGTGCTTGGCATAGTCGAGGAAGAGCCAGACTTCCCGGACCTCCCGACGCCCGAGTACGAGGAGTGGGATTTCCCCGCAGCGGACGACTGACCGTGCTCAGACTGCCCTAGGCTAAGCCTCCGTATCCTCCAGCGATCCCTGCCTCGCCTTCCTCTTCGCCCGCGGGGCTTTGGCGAAGGTGACGTCGTGTCGCATCTCGGGGAGCTTGAGCTTCTTGCCCTCTAGCAGGTCCTTCACGGTGACCAACTGGAGGCGCGAGTGGGTCTTGTTGCCGAGGGGGGAGGTGTAGAGGCCGGCTTCGGAGGCTTCGGCTTTCATGAGCGAGGTGGGTTCCTCAAGGGAGATGAGGCAGCCGACGATGGCGCCGGTGCGCTCGATGGTGCCGCGCAGGTCGCGCACGTAAGGGGCTTGCAGCTTGCCGGCCTTCACGGAGAAGATCACCCGCTTGGGCACTCCGCTTTCGTCGTCGAAGAAGATCAACTCGCCGTCAACGCCCTTGTCCGCGCCTTTCTTGGGTTGAGCGGGTCTGGCCCCCACCAAGTCCAGCGCCCAGTACTGGAACTGATAGGGGTTCTCGGCGGCCAGTTGTCGGGCCTCCGAATAGGCGGTCGGCTCGCCGATCACTTCGTACTCAGCTTCTCCCCCGAAGCGGTCCTCCAGGCGGCGGCGCATGAGGTTGATGGCGAGGCAAGTGATGTCAATCCCGATCCAGCGTCGGCGCAGGCGTTGGGCCACCGCGACGGTGGTGCCGCACCCGCAGAAGGGGTCGAGCACCACGTCGCCCGGGCTGCTGCTGGCGAGGATGATTCGCTCGAGGAGGGCCTCGGGTTTTTGGGTGGGGTAGCCGAGACGCTCTGAGGTACTGGTCTGGAGAGAAGCGATGTCGCCCCACCAGTCCTGCAGCACCGGCCCCTTGCTCTCATCGAGGTACTGCTTCAGCCGAGCGAATCCGTTCGCGGAATAGACGATCCGACCCTCGTCGTGCAACTGCTGCATCCGCGCGCGGGTCCACTTCCAGACGCGTGTGTGGCCGTTCCATTCGTAGGTGAGATTGGGCCGATTCGCGTTGGGGTTCGTGGCATTTTGGCTGGCGTAACGTCTCCCGGTCTCTGGCTCGATCTGAGTGAAGTAGCCTTCGACATATTCCTGATCGTACTCAGTGTACTGAGGATTCCACGTGCTCCGCTCACCCTTCGCGTAGAAGAGGATGATGTCGTGGACGCTGCCGAAGCGGCGACTGACATTGCCGTGACCGGAGTAACGCTTCCAGGTGATCTCGTTCCTGAAGCTGGTCGGCCCAAACACCGCGTCCATCAGCAGCTTGAGATAGTGACTCGCCGTCGGATCGCAGTGGAGGTAGATGGATCCGGTGTCCTTGAGCACGCGGCGCAATTCGAGGAGGCGCTCCGCCATCATGGAGAGGTAGGCGAGCATGTCGTTGAAGCCGAGGAAGGTGTGGAAGGCCTGCAAGAAGTCGGAGACGCGCCCGCCGCGCGCCACGGTTTCATGGTAGGCGCGGGAGGCCTCCTCGTCCCAGTACCACGTATCCTTGAATGCCTTCACCTGCGCAGCCGAGCGCGTTCCGTCCCGCTCCTTGAACAGCACGTTGTAGTCCTGGTTGCTGTTGAAGGGCGGGTCGAGGTAGACCAAGTCTACCGACTTGTCCGCGAGGTACTGGCGGAGAACTTTGAGGTTGTCGCCGTAGTAGAGCGTGTTGGTTGCCATGGCTGCCTCGTGTGCTGATACCATGTTCGGCAGTGGGGGCGCGAGTGCCTGCGTCGCGGGTCGGCGGTGTACTGCGGCGACGGAAAGGGGGAGGGGCGGGATCTGAGATTGGAGATTGGGGATTCGAGAGGGCGAGAGGGAGAGGCAGGTCAGTTGGTCGCCCCGGGGACGGGGCCTCACAGGCCGTGCCGAAGCGATCAAAACGGCATTCCCTGCAGGTCATGATCCCTCGCATAACTCGCCTTCGCTATGCTCCGGCGAGTCGCTCGGGATGACAGCCAATGGCCATTTCTATAGTCTGCGCCTGGCGGCGCAACGGGGCGGCTCGGGATGACGACTGAGGCGCAGGCCGCAGGATGGGGACGCTTCAGTGAGCTCATGGCAGGCTCTGCCCTACCCCTCCAACTCATCCCGCCACGCCCGTGTCATCAACCCCCGCACCGCGTCGCGCGGCGGGATGCCCTCGAACAGGATGGAGTACACCGCCGCGGTGATGGGGAGTTCGACGCCGGTGTGTTGGGAGAGCTGTCTGGCGGCGCGGGTGGTTTCGACGCCTTCGGCGACTTGGCCGCGCATTTCGGAGAGGATGTCGGGCAGGGCGCGGCCTTGCGCGAGGGCGTGGCCGACGAAGTGGTTGCGGCTCTTCTGCCCCGCGCAGGTGGCGATGAGGTCGCCCATGCCGGAGAGTCCCCGGAAGGTCTCGCTCCGCGCCCCCAGGGATACCCCCAGCCGGGTGATCTCGGCGAGGCCGCGGGTCATCAGCGCGGCCTTGGTGTTCTCGCCGAAGCCCAGCCCGTCGCCCACCCCCGCGCCGATGGCGATGATGTTCTTCAAGGCCCCGCCCAGCTCCACGCCGAGGACGTCGCGGTTGGTGTACACGCGGAATCGCGGAGTGCTGAAGGCGGCCTGCACCTCGGCCGCGAAGGGCGCACTTTCGCACGCGGCGACGCTGGCGGTGGCGATTCCCGCCGCCACTTCCGGGGCGAGGTTCGGCCCCGAGAGCACCGCGATTCGACTCCCCGGCAGGGCCGCCGCCACCACCTCGGAGAGGCGTCGCCCGGTGCCATGCTCCAGACCTTTCGCGGTGCTCACCAGGCCCTGCGCGGAGGTGAGACAGGCGGCCAGCCGTTGGCACGTTTCCGCGATGCCCTCCGAGGGGACCGCCAGTACCACCATCCCCGCGCTGGCGACGGCCTCGGCGAGGTCGCAGGTGGCGGCGACGGGATCGGGGAGCGTGAAGGTGGAGAGGTAGTGGGGATTGCGGCGGTCGCGCTGAATCGCCTCCGCGGTCTCCGGCCGCCGCGCGCAGAGGCGGACGCGCCAGCCGGCGTCGGCCAGCACGATACTCAGGGCCGTGCCCCAACTCCCCGCGCCGATGACGGCTATGGCTCCCCGCGGCTCGTGCATTGGAGGGTGGGATTCGTTGGGCAGGAGGGCGTTCCCTGCCAGACGCGAAAGACGGGCTGACGAGAGCATCGCCCGCGTCGCGCCCGTCCTCCGTTCCGTGTTCCCATGGCCCTTAGCGGGCCCGACACGCCGGGGTGCTATCGTGCCATCATCCCGCCCATGCCGCCGCTGACCCAGGGGCGCGGCTCGCTGCGGTAGCCGGCCACCGTGATCATCGCCTGGCCTTCGTGATACTTGCGCCAGCAGGCCTGGGCGCACTGGTTGGTGCGCATGGACTGCGCGTTCTTCCCTGTCCAGAGCTTCTTCATGTCGGTGACCGAAGCGCTCTTCATGGTCTTATCGCCGAAGCGAGTCCAGCAGGTGTTCCAGCACTGCTTATCGCCCTCGTGCATGCGCAGGGTGGTGAACTTCTTGGTGTAGAACGGCATCACCGTGTTGCAGGTCTTGGTGCAGCGACCGTGCTCTCCCATGAGGGTCACAGCGCGAGACACCGCCATCTTTGCGTGCTCGCGCGTCATTTTGTCCTGCGTCATCTGCCCCTGGTAATTGGTCTTGGCCCAGATCACGCTGGCCAGCGCCAACATCAGCGCGGCCATTATCAGCACAGCAAACCACTTCCTCGCCATTCCATGTTCCTCCTATAGGAGCCGAGTTCGGGGGTAGTGTAGCCGCGATGCTGGCGCGAGACTGCGCGGGAGGAGACACAGGCGCGTGGCGGGGGGCGACGCGTGTGGGGGTTGTGTGACATTGGGGGGGGGGGCGGCGAGGTTCAGCGCACCAACACGTCCGCCCTCCGCAGCGTCACCCCTTCCACCGTCACCTCGATCGTCGGGAAGGAGGGCGAGGTGGTGAGGATTTCGGGGCCGTCCGGCGTGGCGAGGAGGGTGTCTTCGCTCTTGGCGCCCGCGATGGAGGGGTTCCAGGCGAAGGCCTGATTGGGTTCGACGAGGTCGTCTATCTGGGCGGTGGCGCGGTAGTCCCGCGCGGCGTAGCCCGTCGGGCCGCCCTGGTGGTGAAGGGTCCACTCCTCGGGGAAGCCCTCCGCGGAGTAGGCCGCGACGCCGGCGCTGAAGATGTCGCCGATGCGCGCGCCGACGCGGGTGCGGGCGTTGAGGGCCGCGTCCACCGCCACGACCGCGTTGTGTTTGCGGCGCAGCTCCTCGCTCACCGGGCCGAAGTGGACGATCCGCGTGGCCGAGCAGATCAGCCCGTGCCGTCGCCCGCAGACGACGAGCATCACGGTGGATTTGATGATATTGTCGGTGGGGAGCGGGTGGCGGTACTTGAGCAGGCGCTGATCGGCCGCGACGAGCACGACGATGGGCACGATCCCGCGCTGATAGTGCTCGCTCGCGAGGGCGGCCGCGGCTTCGTGCTCGGTCAGGCCAGGCGCGATGGTCATGCACGCCTCCCCTAGGGCCTCGCCTACGTCCTTACCCAATGCGCGGTAGCGCGCCACCTCCTCGGGGGTGAGGGAGCGGCGGAGCTTGGCGATCTCGCCGGGCAGCGCGGTGGCGCCGGGGAAGGGCAGGTCGGAGGCGAGCTTCTGGCCGCGGGTGAGCCGCTCCACCAGGGGCGGCAGCCCGTCCTCGTACCACATCGCGACTTGCTTGAAGAACCCCTGCCCCTCCACTTCCTCCTCCACCAGACGGGGCCACTCGACGTTGTTGGTGAGGAGGGTCTTGCTATCCGGGCGAATCAGCAGCGCGGCGACGCCGCCCTCCGCGGCGGTGTTGACGTAGTCGCGGCCGCCGCAGGTGAACCAGGCGAAGTTGTCCGCGCCGAGGAGGAGGAGGGCGTCGTGGCCCGTGCGCGCGAGGAAGGCGTTGACGCGGTTCTGCTTTTCCAGCATTTCGGAGGCGGTTGCCATCAGTGGTCTCCTGAGGTGAGAGGGGTGATCTGCAGGCGGAGGGTTCGGCGCGTGGCGGAGGTTACCTTGCTGCGGTCGTCAATGCGGTGGCCGACGAGCCAGACGATGTGGCGCGGGGATTCCACGATGGGGACGCGGCCGCGCTCGCGGCGCGGGACCTTGGCATTGACGAAGTAGTCCTGGAGTTTGACCGGCTCGGACATGCCCAAAGGTACAAATCTGTCGCCGGGATGCCAGAGGCGGACGAGCAGCGTCT
>CAZUGW010000001.1:30450-31931 GCA_964620055.1 uncultured bacterium | reverse complement strand
GAGGCGTCGAGCACGGCGACGCTCGGATCGTCGCGGAGGGTCATGTCGTCGTGCAGTGTGGCGGAGAGAGAGAGGCCGAGTTCGGGGATCGCGGTGGTCCCGGGGACGGAGAGAGGCCATTCGCCGGAGACGGGCGGGGGCGCTTGTGCGCGGGAGATGACGAGTTCGCCGTAGCCGCGGGTAGCGGCGAGGCCGCCGGGAAGCTCGACCACGTCGCCGGTTTGGCCGCGGTCGGCGAGGGCGAGCATCGCCTCGATCCGCTCGAACTCTAGGTCGGTGTCGTCGCCTTTGACGGCGGCGACGGCGGCGCGGAGGAGGCGGCGTTGGAGGGCGAGGGGGAGGGAGGTGAGATCGGTGAGGGGGAGGGTGATCGGCGGGCATGCGTCCGCCTTCGCAGACACTCCGGCGGACGACGTCCCAGGCGGGCATGCGTTCGCCTTCGCTGGCGCTCCGGCGACCGGCGTCCCAGGCGGGCATGCGTTCGCCTTCGCTGGCGCTCCGGCGACCGACATACCCGCCCTACAAGCGATCTCGTCCAAGTACTCGTTTTCGGCGCGCATGATCTCGGCGAGACGGGAGAGGACGGCGGTGAGATTGGGTTGGATTTGCCGGAGGGCCGGCATGAGGTCGTGTCTGATCCGATTGCGCGTGAAGCGGCGGTCGAGGTTGGAGGTGTCCTCGCGATAGGTCAATCCCTCCACCGCGCAGTACTCCAGCACTTCCGCGCGGGTGACGCCGAGGAGGGGGCGAATGATGTTGCCGCGCACGGGGGGGATGCCGGCGAGGCCGCTCGGCCCGGCGCCGCGGAGGAGGTTGAGCAAGACGGTTTCGGCCTGATCGTCCGCGGTGTGGCCGGTGGCGATGCGGTCGGCGTGCAACTCGCGGGCGGCCTCTTCGAGAAGGGCGTAGCGGACTTCGCGCGCCGCGGTCTCGAGGGAGAGCTTGCGCTCCTTCGCGAAAGACTTGACATCGGCCCGCTTCTCTACAGTTGGAACGCCGAGGGAGGCGGCGAAGGCGGCGGCGTGGCGCGCGTCCGCGTCGGCCTCCTCGCCGCGCAGGCCGTGATGGACGTGACAGGCGCAGAGGCGGTGGCCGAGTTGCGCGAGGGCGTGCAGGAGCGCGGTGGAGTCCGCCCCGCCTGACAGCGCGACGAGGACGAGGTGATTGGGCGCGAGCATGTGATGCGCCTCGATGGTGGCGGCGATTCGCGCGAGAAGCGCGCGCATCTCAGTGGCCACGCAACCCCCTTGAGTACTCCCTACCGCGCGAAGTCCAGCCCGATCTCCTCCGCCAGGCCCAGCACATAACGCCGCGCCTGATCATACTCCTCCGGCGTCTTCAGGTGTTCGAGCAAGACGGGTGGCTGGTGGGGAAGAACTGCTACTTCGCGCAGGTAGGTCTTGATGTCCAACTCCCCTGTGCCGGGGAGCGCTTCGTCGAGATGGGTGACCATCACGTCGCAGTAGCCGGTCTTTAGCCGC
>CAZUGW010000001.1:18379-30440 GCA_964620055.1 uncultured bacterium | reverse complement strand
TCCTTGAGATGGCAGCACACGATATCGTCGCCGAGCCGCTCGAAGCACTCGCGGATCACGTCGGCGTTGTAGTAATAACGCCGCACGCTGTTGATAATGTTCACCACATCGAGGTGGACGCCAAACTCCGGCCGGTCCACCGCCGCGATCAGCGCGCGGTAGGACTGAGCGCTGTCGGGCAGGCACCAGGGCATCATCTCATAGGTGAATCTGGCGCGCTGCGGCTCGACCGAGTCAATGATGTCCTGAGCGTTGAGCACCGCGATCTCGAACGCCTCCTCGGACAGGTTCCCCGGGTGCGGTCCGGCCCAGTTGGTCTCGTTCAGCGTGCCTGCGATGTTGACCGCGCAGAGCGCGCCCACCTCGTCCGCGAGGGCCAGGCCCTCCTTCATCGCGTCGAGGTTCGCGTCGCGCTTCGCATCATCCGGGTCCATCAGGTTATTCCAGACCCCTACCTCCGCGATCACCACATCGTGCTTCACAAAGGCCGCCTCCACCGCGCGGATCCGGTCCGTGTCGGTGAGCTTGAGGTCAGGGCAATAGGCCGCGCGCAGGCCCAGCGCGCGGTGCGCCAGCGCCAACTCCTCGGGATCGTCGGTGTCAATGAAGACGGGAGCGCCAAGTCGCATGGGAGTTCTCCTTGCGGTTGAGAGGTTCCGCACGACCGTCCGGTCTCCTGTCGTGACGGAGGCGCGGCCGCCGATGATGTCGGCGTTGCCTCCCCGCCCTTCGCCACCGTCGTCCGGAGTCCGAAGCTCTTCCCTCGGCACGTGGCGCGTGACATTTGCAGTACCGCATGGTATGCTACCAGTGGAGGTGGCGTCCCCATGCCCACGACGCGCGTGAAGTCGAGGAACCTCAGTTGCCGGGTGTCTCCGGAGCACAAGGAGATGATCGAGCAGGCGGCGCGGCGCGCCGGCTTCTCCGTGTCGGATTTCGTGGTCCATACTCTTGTCGCGGTGGCGACCGACATGCTTCGCGACGAGTCCGTAATCCGGCTCACCAAAGAGGAGTGGGAGCGCTATACGGCCGCCCTGGAGAGGCCGGCGCGAGAGCCTAACGCCGCGACGAAGCGAGCGGTCAAGCTCTATCGCCGGGGTCGCGTGGAGGGAGGCAGGCGCGTGTGGCGAGCGGAGTCGTGAGCCTCGCCCCTCTGGTCATCGAGCCGCTGGACGCCACGCGCCACGACCGCACGGACTTCGACTGCGGTGAGCCCACGCTGAACGACTATCTCCGCCTCCTCGCGCGCCAGCACGTCGAGAAGGGGTATGCGCGGGTCTGGGTGGCGGTGCGCGATTCCGGCGCGGCGCAGGTCATCGGCTACTACGCGCTGTCCACAACGTCTCTCGCGCCGGAGGAGCTGCCTCGCAAGGCCGGGATCAAGAGAGTTCCTGCGCTGCTGTTGGGCCGGCTCGCGGTGGATCGTCGCTACCACGGCCAGGGCATCGGCGCTCTCCTCTTGATGGACGCCCAACACAACGCGCGGCTAGTCTCATGGCGGGTGGGGATTCACGCCCTGGTGGTGGAGGCCCTGAACGAGCAGGCCGCCGCCTTCTATCGGAAGTACGGTTTCCAGGAACTCACCTCCGGGCCGTTGCACTTGTTCAAGACCATCAAAGACATCAGGCGGATGGGGCTGCTCGACGCCCCAGAGGAATAGCCTCTGGCCTTCCGGCCCACCCCTCGAGGTTTCTTCCCATCTCTAGAGGAAACGCCCGCCTGCCGTCAAAGCTTTCTACATCCGACGCGCTGGGGGTGATGCGGATGATGATGACCATGGACGAGGAGTATCAGGGTTTCGTGCCGGTATCCATTTTCCTGGCGTGGCAGCAGGTCGAGGGCCGGGTGTGGAAGTTCGCCAACCGCCGCTTGCTTCAGCAGCTCGAGCAGGACAAGCGCGAGTTCGTGCCGGTGGTGGAGGCGAAGCTCTACAACGTCAAGGGCAAGACCAGGCAGTTAGCCGGTGAGTTCGGCGTCCTGGCGGTGCGCAAGAGCGCGATCATCGCCCTCGAACCCGGGGATACCGTGACCAACGTCGTGGAACGTTAGATTTTCTGAACAAAAAACCGGACCATTTGTGACCGCGGGTTGACCCTGGTCAGCCGTGGCTCTATACTGCTTCGCGGCAATGGGCGACACGCGATACCATTCCTGTCGGCAACCGCGACCGTGGTATTCTGTCTGCCCGATTTCAGCGACAAGGGGTTAGGGAATGGCGGAGACCACGGCGAGCGAAAAAGAAGTCCTGCAGCCGATCGAGCCTTCAGACTTGCTCAAGCACCTCAAGCTCACCACCGGCAAGGCGGCCCAGTTCACGGGCGTCTCTCGCCGGCAACTCTGTTACTGGACTGACACGGGCATCGTCACCGCGCTGGAGGGGGAGGGCGACGAGCCGGGCGATGGCGATGAATCGGCCCGGCGCGCCTATGATTTCGACTCGCTGCACCGGGTGCTGCTCATCAACCAGGCCTTGAACCACTTCCCCGGGCTGCGCCGCGCCGCGAAGGAGGTGGATCAGCATCTCTCCTTCAAGCGTCGGCAGAGCGACGAACTGGCCTCCTCCATCGAGCAGAAGCGCGAGGAGTTCCTCACCGAGCAGGCCGACAAACTCGAGGGCCTGGCGACGCGCATCCGCGAGCTGGCCCCGCGGCTGTCCGACCGGGCGCAGTTGCTGGAGTTGCACAACGGGCTGAACTGGCTGGAACGGCTCTCGGACCGCGTGCTGGCCGGCGAGGTGTTGTTGGAGGAGGATGCCCAGGCCTGCCTCCGGCTGGCCACGCTCGTGGAGCAGGTCGAGGCGAGGCTGGAGTCGCTGTCCTCCGGGCCGCGTTGATGTAAACCCCCATGCCACAGATCCGGATCGGCACCTCCGGATGGACGTACCCTCACTGGCGGGAGAAGTTCTACCCGCGGGGCCTGCCGCAGCGCGTGTGGCTGGAACACTACGCCGCCGAGTTCACCACCGTCGAGATCAACTCCACGTTCTATCGCCTGCCGCGCGAGTCCACCTTCACCGGCTGGCACGAGCGCACGCCAGCCGGATTCCTGTTCGCGGTGAAATGCTGGGGCCTCATCACCCATCGCAAGCGGCTGCACGAGGTGGGCGATCAACTCACCGTGTTTCTGTCACGCGCGCGGCTACTGGGCGACCGGCTCGGCCCCGTGCTGGTGCAACTGCCCCCGCGGTGGCAGTGTGACCTCGCGCGGTTGCGTGACTTCCTCGACCTGCTGCCCACCGATCGGCGCTACGCCTTCGAGTTTCGCGACCTGACGTGGTTCAACGACGCGGTGTATGATCTGCTCGCCGAACACGGCGCGACTGTGGTGCGCGTCACGTCACCCGATTACCCCGAGTCTCCGGCCACGGCGCCGTTCTGCTACGTGCGGATGCACGGGGAGGAGGATTCGCCGAAGTACGCGCCGGAGACCCTTTCTCGCTGGGCCGGGATAGTGCTAACATGGGTGAGCGAGGGAAGAGAGGTGTTCGTGTACTTCAATAACGATATTTACGGGTACGCCATCGCGGACGCGCGGGCGCTGCTCCGACTGGTGGCGGCGTGATGCTCAGCGTCGGGATCGTCGGCCTGCCCAACGTCGGCAAGTCCACGGTGTTCAACGCGCTCTCCGCGGGCGGCGCGAAGGTGTCGAGCTACGCGTTCTGCACCATTGAGCCGAACCGCGCGGTCGTCGCGGTGCCCGATCCGCGGTTGCGCCGCGTCGCGGAGATCTTCGAGCAGGAGCGCGCGGTCCCGAGCACCATCGAGTTCGTGGACATCGCGGGGCTGGTGCGCGGGGCGAGCCACGGCGAGGGGTTGGGGAATCAGTTCCTGGCCGCGATCCGCGAGGTGGACGCGATCCTGCACGTGGTGCGGTGCTTCCCGGACCCGGAGATCGCGCACGTGGAGAACGGCCTCGACCCGGTGCGGGATGTGGAGATCGTGGAACTGGAACTGATCCTGGCCGACCTCGGCACGGTGGAGCGGCGGCAGCAGAAGGCGCGGACCGCGCTGAAGGCCCATTCCAAGGAGGCGCAGGAAGAGGCGGAGGCGCTGGCGCGGCTGGCCGCGCACCTATCGGCGGGCCGCCCGGCGCGGACGTTGGGGGAGGACCTCGCGGCGCTGGACCTGCACTTGCTCACCGACAAGCCCGAGGTGTATCTGGCCAACGTGGGCGAGAACGCGCCGAACGCAGAGGAGTGCGCGTCTCAGTTGGCGGCGGCGGTGCGCGGCCCGGTGATCGTGGAGACGGCGAAGCTGGAGGCCGACCTGGCGGAGTTGGAGGAGGGGGAGCGGGCGGCGTTCGTCGCCGAACTGGGGGTGGAGGCCACAGGGTTGGAGAAGGTGGTGCGGGCCTGCTATCAGGCGCTGGACCTGGTGACGTTCTACACCGGGGTAGGCGCAGAGGCGCGGGCCTGGTCGGTGCCACGTGGCACGCACCTGGGCACGGCGGCGGGGAAGATCCACACCGACATGGAGCGCGGGTTCATCCGCGCGGAAGTAGTGGACTTCGCCACGCTCGATGCGGCGGGGTCGTGGCAGGAGGCCCACCGAATCGGCAAGGTGCGGACGGAGGGGCGGGATGGTGTGGTGCAGGAGGGGGAGGTGGTGTGGGTGAGGTTTCACGGGTGAGAGGCGAGGAGGCGAAGAGGCGAAAGGGGAAAGGAGATGGGGCGAGGAGGCGTTGATTTTCGGGAGACCAAGGTTGGTCAGAATGAGGAGGCTTGAGAGATGAGGCAGTTGGGTTGGGTCGTGTGTGTGGTGCTGGTGGCGGCGGCGGTGACCGGGACGGTGCTTTACGGTAAGGACGGAGGCGGCGGGGGCGGAGGGACGGGAACGGGGCCGGGCGCGATAGATCCGGAGCGCATGAAGATGGCGCTGGCCGCTATCGGTCTGAGCCCGGAGGAGGCGGCCGCGGCCGGGAAGAGCCTGGAGGTGAAGATGAAAGCGCGCCAGGCGCTCACGGAGGAACTGGGCAAGCTGCGCCAGGTCGCCGACGATCAGCAGGCGACCAACGAGCAGCTTACCGCGGCGACGACGGCCTACACCAAGGCGCTGGCGAAGTATCGCATGACGGTGGAGAGCGAGGACAGCGCGTTCGCCAAGCAACTCTCCCCCAGGAGTTATGCGCGATCTCTGGTGGCGGGCCTGGTTGACAACGGACTTGGCGCGGGGCGGCCGCGCATGGGCGGGGGCGGCGGCGGGCACGGAGGCGGCGGCCCCGGGGGCGGCACTCCCCCGCCTCCACCTCACGAGTAGGGAGAAGCAACAGGGGTAGAGGCCGCCAGGTCTCTACCCCCAGGATGTCGGCCTACTCCCGGTCCTTATCCCGGAGGTGCTGCTCGAGCAACTGCTCCAGCCGATTGGCGCTGAGGCCCTTGCCGCTGGCCACCACCTCGCCGTCAACGAGCACGGTGGGGGTCATCATCACGCCGTGGCGGTCGGCCTCCGCGGAGAGGGCGTCGTACTTGCGCACTACCACCCGCCCCGGGTGGCGCTCCGCGATGCGCCGGGCGATGCGCTCGGCCTGGATGCACTTCAGGCACGGGAAAATCACCCCGAATTCCTTGATGCCGTAGAAGATCTTCACCTCCACCGCGCCTCCCGCGCTCTCCTCCGCCGGCGCGGCGGCGGGGTCGGCCTGCGGCTGGGTCTTGGGGGAGCGCACCCCCATGCCCGGGATGTTCAGGAACGGGGCGCACCGCGCGGCGACTTCGTCGGGACAGCGCTTGATCTCCCAACACGGGATGAGGTCGAGGAGGCGGCGGATGCCCGCGGTGGTGAGGCTGTGGCCGTGGATCAACTCGGAGATACAGCGAATCCAGATCAGGTCCTGCTCGCTGTAGAGGCGCTGATCGCCGCCCGGCGTGCGGGCCGGGCGCAGTAGTCCCTCCTGCTCGTAGACGCGCAGGGTGCGGGCGCTCAGGCCCACCTGCTGGGCGGCGACGGCGATGGCATAGACGGCGCGTTCACGATCAGATTCCATCTCTCCGACCTCCCGTAGGGGCACGACATGTCGTGCCCTTCCTGCTCCACCTGTCTCGCCTCACACCGGGCACGACATGTCGTGCCCCTACGATGGCACATGGAAGGAATTCCTGTCAAGGTAGTTCACACTAATTTCATACCCCCCACACCGGCTAGCGCGGCCCGCTGATTACTGTGAAGCTGCGGTTTCGACCGAATCCACGAAGGAGAGTGAGCATGGCGCAGGAGCACGATTTCAGGGTCGGAGTGCTGGCCTGTAACGGCATCGGGAGGCTGGTGTCCACCGTGACGCGGTTGGCCAGCTACAAGATCAAGGAGATGCGCCCGGACGAGGTGGTGCTGCTCAGTTCCGGCGCGCTCACCGCGGGAGAAGCGGAGAGCGTGGAGTTGCTCAACAAGTACCCCGTGCTGGTGATTGACGGTTGCCGGCCGCATTGCGCCAGTTTCCTGGCCGACGAGTTGGGCAAGAAGCCGGCCGCGAGGATCTACGTCGCCGACGTGATGGCGGAGAAGAAGCTGAACGTCGCGGGGGAGAAGCGCCGCGGGCTGACCGCGAAGGGCGCCGCGCTCGTAGACGCGCTGGCGAACAAGGCGGTGGAGGAGATTGATCGGCTGATCGCGGACGAGATGATGAGTACCCTGTAGGGGTTAGGGTCTAGGATCTAGGGTCTAGGGGAACGGCCGAAACGCCGAGAGATTGAGGAGATAACGATGGCAGGGAAAGTGTGTCTGCAGCCGTGTTTGGGGCTTCGCAAAGAGTCGGTGCTGTGCCGCCAGGCGTTCTACGTGGTGCATGAGGACCTGCGCCCGGAGACGACCGTGCTTGGGTGCGGCCCGGCGCTGAACGCGAACGTGCAGGAAGACATTGACTTCATCAACATGTACCCGGTGCTGGCGGTGGAGGCGTGCGAGAAGGACTGCGCCACCAAGCTGGTAGCCAAGAAGAACCGGCAGGCGACGCGGACGCTGCGGGTGGTGGAGATGGCGAAGGGGCTGGGGATTGACATCGCCTCCCTGCCCGAGCACCACATTGACACCAGCCACCCGGCCGTCCAGGCGATGGCGAGCCACCTCGCCACCGTCGTGGACGAGTTGCTGCAGTAAGCGCAGGCGAAGGAGAGAGCGATGAGCAAGCCATCTCTGACGGGCGAATGTCTCAGTGAGTTCCTCGGCACGCTGATCCTGGTGTTCTTCGGCGTGGGCGTGGTGAACTCCGCGGTGTTGACCGGCGCGCAGTCCGGGCTGTGGCAAGTGTCGGTGGTGTGGGCGGTGGCCATCGCCCTCGCTATCTACGCGACGGGCGCGGTGAGCGGCACGCACATCAACCCCGCGATCACCGTCGCGATGGCCGTATGGCGAGGGTTTCCCAAGGCCAAGATCCTGCCCTACTGCCTCGCGCAACTCGCCGGGGCCATGGTCGGGTCGTTCGTCCTCTACGGGCTTTACCACGGGCTGATCGCGCATATGGAGGCGGCCACCGTGATGCGAGGTCTGCCGGGGAGCGAGAACACGGCGATGGTGTTCGGGGAATACTTCCCCAATCCCGGCATCAAGATGCCGGCCGAGACGGTTTCCTTGGCCACGGCCTTGCTGGCCGAGACCATCGGCACCGCGTTCCTGGCCTGCTTCGTATTCGCGCTCACGGAGAAGCGCAACACCCTGACGCCGCGCTGGATGGCGCCGTTGTTCATCGGCCTCGGGGTGGCGATCATCCAGGGCTGCATCGCGCCGCTCACCCAGGCCGGCCTGAACCCGGCGCGGGACTTCGGCCCCCGTCTGGTCTCCTACATTCTCGGGTGGGGAAGCGTGGCGATCCCCGGGCCGCGGGGCGGGTTCTTCACGGTGTACATCCTCGCTCCCATCATTGGGGCGGTCATCGGGGCCGGGCTGTACGAGTACATGGTGAAGCGCTATCTGCCGAGCGAGGAGGGCGCGGCGGAAGCGGCCGCCGTGACTGCGGAGGTAGCGTAGATGGCGCGCGCGGGTTTCCTGGGAATCGTACTGCTGGCGCTCACCGTCACCCTCCTGCCGGCGGCGGCCGCGGTCGCGCCCGATTTCAGGTCCATCTACCGACTCGAGCCCAACGCGCGGGAACTAAGCGACCCGCGGGCCTATCACATTGACTTCGGCATCAGCTTCACCCCTCCTCAGGGGGCGAAACTGGTACGCATCTGGCTGGTCAAGCCTCCCAGCACGGAGGACCAGTTCGTCGCCAACTTCCAGACGTTGACGCCTCCCACCGCGGAGGGGATTGACCCGCTCAACGGCAACCACCTGCTCTGCTACGAGTACCGCAACCCGACCGAGTCGCTGGAGCCGCGCCTGAGTTACGACGTGACGAAGTACGCGGTGCGGTATCATATTGACCCGGCGAAGGTGGGGCGGCCCAAGAGCTTCCCGCAGGAGTTTGACAAGTATCTGCGCTCCGAGCAGCGCATCGCCATAGACGACAACATTCGCACGCTGGCCCGGCAGATCGCCGGCGACGAACAGAATCCGTACCTGGTCGCCCAGAAGTTCTTCCTGTGGATCATTGATAACATCCACTATGGTCACGAGGACACCGAGACCGGGGAGATCGGCTGCACGCTGCAGGCCGACAGTCGGTTCGTCTATCAGCACCGCCGCGGGCATTGCTCCGACTGGCACGGGTTCTTCATCGCCCTGTGTCGCTCCGTCGGGATTCCCGCCCGCCTCACCTATGGCTTCGAGCCCTCGGAGAAGAAGCGCGTCTCGCCCTCCCACTGCCGCGCCGAAGTCTTCCTGGTTGGCTACGGGTGGGTGAACATGGACATCACGCATGGGCGAAAGGGCAAGACGGCCGAGGAGCGCCTGAAGGAGTTTGGCTACATCAGCAACGACTGGTACAAGGCGACGACGGGGACCGACTATCCCTTCGTCCCCGCGACCCAGGCGTCGTGGCCGGGCAGCTACACCGGAACGAATCCTCCGCTGATCCGCATGGCCTATATCGAGGTGGACGGGAAGGCCTGGCCCGACCCCGACCCGGCGAACCCGAAGTTCAAGGACCATCTGGAGGAGCTGAACTACCGCCTGTTGTGGGACTTCAAGGAACTGCCTACGGGGCGCGCGTTCGCGGCCGGAGACAAGTGATGCTATCCAGAAAAACCATACGCTTTTTCATACTACTGCTCGCCGTCGCCATGGGACGAGGCCTCTTCGCCGCGACAGGCGAAGACAAGCCGAAACCGCCCCCGCTGACGCTCAAGCGCCTGCTGTCGGCGGGCGAGATTCGCGACCTATCCGGGAAGAAGGTGAGCGCGGCCGACTTGGGCGATCGGGCCGCGGTGGTCGCCTTCTGGGATTCCATGTGCGCCTCCTGCGCCGAGGAGACGCAGCCTCTCAACGCGCTGCAGGAGAAGGGCGACCCCAAGCAATTGCGGATCGTGGGGATTACCGTCACCACTCCGCCGGAGGAGGCGAGGAAGTTCGCGCGGGAGCACCGGGTGAAGTACCGGTTGTTCGTGGCTGATCAGCGGCTGGCGAAGGTCGGCGAGGTGGTCCTGCTGCCCACGGTCCTGGTCTTCGACCACAACGGGAAGCTCGTCTCCCGGTTGGTGGGCGCGCAGCCCGAGTCACGCCTGGCGGAGGCGGTCAAGGCCGCGCTGCCCGCGCCCCAGCCGACGGCCCCGCCGGACGAGGCGCAGAGGAAAGATCGGTGAGCGGAGCGAATCTCACTGGCGTCGGAGGCGTGACGGAAGGAAGGTAGGATGACGGGGGAGACACAGACCGGCGCGGCGGTGCTCCTCGTGCCTTGCGCGGACAGCGGCCGGGCCGGGTGCGAGATCGTGCGTCGCGCGGTGCAACTCGTAGCCGAGGAGTCGCCCGAGGTGGCGGTGGCGACGCCGGAAGAATGCCGCTACAGCGCCAAGTCCTTCATCGTGGCGGTGGACGGCTCGACCGCGTGTCAGTCCATGGGCGCGCTGCGGCAGGTGGGCGTGAAGCCGGCCCAGGTGGTGTCGGCCCCGGCAGTGCTCGCCAAGTCCGGCCTGCTCAAGCCGGGCCTGGACCCGCGCGCGCACGTCGAGGAGCTGGCCGCGGCCCTGGCCGACGGGATTCGGGAGTCGCTCGCCGCGGTGCTCGCCGAGATGCGGGAGCGCCGGAGATATGCCGAAGAAATGGCCCCGATCATCTCCCGCTTCCATGGCATCTGGGACAAGCTCACCGTTCTCCCCACCCCCAACGGCGCGGTGGATCACGCGGAGGCGCAGAAGGTGGAGTTGCTGGGACGCCGCGCCCGCAACCTGTTCGTGAAGTTCGACGAGTTCATCCCCCCCGCCGACTGGTCGGAGCCGCACGACCTGTTCCAGGACGCGCTGCTCTGCATCGCCTACGCCACGGAGGGCTGGGCGGCCGGGGACGAGAGCCGCTGGGAGCAGAACCTGGAGAAGGCGCGGGCCCAGATCCGGCCGCTGTTGAGGCGGTTGGAGGGGTAGGGCGCCTTCCGCGCGGAAGACGTCTCGACGCGGGACTCCGTCATGGTATACTGACCGTGAGTGCACACTGGTTACCCAAGCCTCCCCGAAAGAGGACCGACTGAGATGACGAGAGAGGAATTGGCGGAGCATATCTCCATAGACCCGAAGGTGTGCTTCGGCCGGCCTGTGATCCGCGGCACGCGCATCTGGGTGACGTTCCTCGTGGACAATCTGGCGGAGGGAGTCCCCGAGGAGGAGTTGCTCCAGGCCTACCCGCAGTTGACCCGTGACGATCTTCGCGCCGCGTTGGCCTACGCCGCGGAGATGACCCGCGAGCGCGTCCTGCCGATTGCCGCAGAGGCCGGCGGTCGCTAACCCGCCCCTCGATCCCTCCTCCACCTACATCCTATCGGACAGGCCTAGGGAGCCTCCACCTGGTACTCGACGGTGCACTCGAAGACCTGCCCGGCCGGAAGCACTCGCCGCCAGATCAGCGTCGTCCCGCCCTCTTGCCTCGTCTCGTCCGGCTCCAGGTCCGCGGATAGCATCTTTGCTCCGCTCGGCAGGCGCATAGCCGCGATGTACGCGAACTCCATGTTCGAACTTGGCGAGTGCTTCCAGAGGTAGCGGAATCTCCCCTCCTCCAACTCTACCGGAGCCAACTGGTCACCAGGCTGGCAGGATAACACTGAGAGCAGCGATAGGCGCGCTCCCATTGGCACTGGCCGACGAAGCGTGGTCTGATAGTTGCGGTCTCCGTACTGCTCGTTAGGAGCCGGAACGAGGGGGAGTTCCTCGCCCTCCTGATACAGGCGGCCCGGCAGAACGTCGGACTGGAACTCCACCGTTTCGAGCCGCGCGGCCATGTCGTTTATGCAGTCGAACGTGTTGTAAGCAGTCATCTCCCCTCCTGAGCCCAACTCGATGAAGTGCATCTGCTTCCGCTCTCCCTCCATTGCCTCCAGCAGCGCCACCACCTTGCCCAGTTCGTCCGCCTCTTTGCGACAGCCCTCGCACCCCGCCAGGTGCTCCCGCACCCTTTCCGCCTCCTCCTTGGGCAGCAACCCGTAGACGTAGTCCGCCAGCCCGAACTCGTGCACCTCCGCGCATTCCGCCATCGTCTCGCTCCTTTCGCTCCCTAGCGCCAGCCTCAGCCTGCTCAGGGCCTCGCTCACTCGCCACTTCGCGGTGCCCACGGGGCAGCTTTGGTGGCGCGCGATCTCCTGATAGGTGTAGCCGGCGTAGTGCTTCATGACGAGGGCAGTGCGGAACGCGGCGGGAAGCGCGGCCAGCGCCTGGCGTACCGCCAACAGCGCGACCAGATCCACTGGCGGAGAGGCTGCTTCGACTTGCTCCGGGTGAGGCGAGATGACCTCGGCCCTGACGCGGCGCTGCCGCGCATGGCTGTAGTACACGTTGCGGGCTATTGCCGCCAGCCAAGCGCGCGCATCGCCGTTGCGATAGGCGCTGAAGCCTTCCCGCGCGCGGAGGTAGGTGTCCTGGAGCAGATCGTCGGCCAGGTCCATGTCCCGCGCGAGGGCGAGCAGGAGCCGCCACACCGACTCTCGGTGCGCCGCCCACATCCCGGCCAGAATCTCCTCCTGCGTTTCCGCCATCTGCGTCCGCATCTGCGTTCGT
>CAZUGW010000001.1:10071-18369 GCA_964620055.1 uncultured bacterium | reverse complement strand
AGGAGGCCGCGGGAAAGGTTGGGCCGAGTTCGGCCGGAGAGAGACAGCAGGACAGGGCACCGGCGGCGCCCTGTCCCCTTCTGTGCTGCGCGGCAGTTGGCTACGGCGTGATCGTGAACCCCGGCTTGCGCGCGACCTCCCTCACCACATCGTTCGCGTCCGCGACACTCACCACTAGGATGTAACTCCCCGGCGCGAGGCCGGCCGGGATATCCCAGGAGAGCGGGTAGTGCGGGTGGCCGGTGCTCATGGCCGCGGCTTTCGCGGCGGCGAGGGTGGCCGCGTCGAGGGAGACAGCGTGTCGGTAGGGGCCTACGGCCGGAGTGCCCGGGTCGGTGCGCAACTCGAAGAACACGTCGGAGAAGCTGTCCGGTCCCGTGAGGTTGGTGTCGAGCCGCACCGCGTCCAGCGCGATATAGGCGTACCCCGGATCGGCGGCCGCGCCGCTGGCTTTCGAGGCCCAGCCGCAGACGCCGGAGGTGGCCGGATCGGCCGCGGTCACGGCCGGCCCCGCCAAGACCACTACTGAGCCGGTCGGCTGAATGAACGCGCGATAGACGAACACGGCCATCTGGTCCCTCGTTACCGGGACAACAGGGCGATAGGTGCCGTCCGAGTAGCCCCCGACGACGCCGTGCGATCTGGCGTATTCCACGTACTTGTAGGCCCAGTAACCGGTAGGCACATCGCTGAAGCTGGCGGTGGTCGGCCCGGCGGGGACGCTGCTGTCGCCGCCGGCGATTCCTCTGGCAACGAAGACGGCCATCGCGTCGCGCGTCACTCCGACGGTGGGGCGATAGGTGCCGTCAGAATAGCCGCCGACGATGTTCGCTCCCGCCAGGGCCTCGATCTGTCCCGCGGCCCAGTATCCGGACGGGACGTCGCTGAAGCGTCCCTGATAGGGGGGCAGGTCGAGGCCTAGAGCGCGGGCCATGAACACCGCCATCGCGGCGCGATCCACCGGGAGCGTGGGACCGTAGGCGCCGTTCGGGAAGCCGCCGACGATCTGCGGCACGCGGCCGGCACATTCTTCGACGTAGAAGCGCGCCCACGCGCCGGGAGCCACGGGCTGGATATCGGGGAAGCGGCTGATCGTGATCTCAGTGCTCACCAATCCGCCGGAGAGCGGGTCGGTCCCGTGAGACATGACCATCAGCAACGGCAGGCCATCCACCGCACCTACCGTCGTGGCGGTGACGGGGAGCGGGTAGGACAGCGTCGTGACCGGCGGCGCGGTGAGGTCCAGGTTGAAGATACGGGAGGCCATCGGCGCGAGGTCCGCGGTGAGGGGCACGGAAAGCAGCGACCAGCGGTCTACGCCCTGGCTGGCGTACAGTTGATAGCCGTCCGAGGCGGCCCAGGTGGCGCTCTCCAGATTCTTGATGGTGACGGAACCGGAGTCCGGGGACTCCCACTCCATAGCCGCGGGGAGGCTGGTGGCCATCACCTGGGAGCTGGAGGCGGGGATCGGGATGGGCAGCGCGGCGATGAGCGCGGCGATCTGCGCCCGGTAGTCCTCCATCCCGCTCTCCGCCAGGGCCAGCGCGTCCGCGCCCGTGACGCCGGCGAAATGATTCGGGAGATAGCCGTTGTCAATGGCAAAGGCCGGGGTGTCGCTCTTCAGCGCCAGCAGCAGCGCGTCGGCCTGGTCCGCCCAGTCCATCAGCTCGGGGATCCCGGAGGCGCGGGCCTGGCTGGCCATGCGGTTCAGCGTGGAGGCGTAGCGGTAGTCCGTGATCCCGAGGCTGGCCAGCTCGAAGTTCAGCGTGGGCACGGGGCCGTCCGGGGACGGATAGACGTAGCGCCAGTGGTCGTTGAACGGGCTGTAGGGGAAGGTGTCGAACATGTCCCCGTCCAGCCAGTCGTAATGCCACTCCCAGGCGCCGTTGCCTCCGCCGTAGCGGTACTGGTAGAAGCCGTACACCATGCGGAGATCGCCGCCGGTGTTATAGAACCAGTTGGGCTTGCCCTGGTTGTAGGCCCCCAGGATCAGCCCGTCGGAGTTGGGCCAGGGGTGGGTCTGCATGATGTCGAGCGCGTCGGCGAAGGGAGTGTAGTCCACCGCGCCGCCGCTGTCGCTCATCACGGTGATGGTGCTCACCGCGTCGGGAACCTGGTTGGCGAGGTTGGCGTACTGCATACTGTCCGCGAAGTTCCGGTTCCAGGACTGAATCCCGCTCTCCCGCGGCTCGTCCACCAGGTAGAACACGAGCGGCGTGCCGGCCGAAGTCCGACCCCAATCAATGGTTGCTTGCAGGGCCTCCTTGAAGGCGGTGTTGAAGGCCGGGCTGAACTCGGCATGCCCCGCGTTGGTGATGGGGTAGTAGAACCCGAGGCTGCTGACCTGTCCTTTCCAGACGCCGCCGAAGCCGACCTCGTTCATGGCGGTGACGTAGCGCTCCAACTCCGTGGCATCGAAGGAGGCGACGTGGCCCGATCCATCCACCGTAATGACGGGGGTGGGGAATTGCACGGAGTTGAACCCGTGCTCCTTCATCAGCGCGAGGTCTTGGCGCAAGAGCACGTCAGGCTGCGCGGCCAGGTCGGGGAACCAGCGCGTACCCATGTCGTACTGGCTCTCCGGTGGGTTGTAGTACCACCCATAGGCCTGGTCATCCGCCGGGTCGAGAGCGAAGCCGTAGACCTGCACGGTGAGGGGAAGGGTCACGTCCCCGGAGGAGGCGTGCACGGTGACGGTTCCGTTGTAGGCGCCCGCCGGGGTGTCGGCCGGAACGTGGATCGTGAGCCAGAGCTGCTTGGTAACCTGCGCCGGGACGTGGATCGGGAAGTCCTTCTGCAGCAGCCGCGGCTTCCAGCTCAGGACGCCCGCGCCGAAGAACTCGGTGTCGCCGGTGGCCATATAGCGCAGGTACTCGGCCTCGATATCCGCGCTCGGGATGAGATGCCCCACCCCGTCGCTGAGGTCGGTGCACTCGAGGGACACGCCAGTGACATCGCCGAGGGGCCGGATCGCGACGCTCACCGGGCGGGACTCGCCCTGCGCGGCGAAGGTGCTCAGTCCCAGCGCGGGCCGTGGGTCCGGCGGGAGCGTGTCCGGGTAGCAAACGTCCATGAGCGAGGCCGGCCAGGCGGCGTAGCCGCGGGTGGTCTCCTCGGGAGTGGGCGTGAAGGTGAGGCTGGCCGGGCTGTTGATGTAGTAGTTGCTGTCGAACTGGGCGCGTCGCTCCGCCTCGATCCCGGCGAGGCGGGTGGTCATCTCGGAGACGATGGCAGGGGTGTCGGGATAGACGATCATCGCATAGGCCCAGGCGTGGTCGAAGTCAACGTCGAGGTGGCCGTCGCTCACCGTGGTGGTGAACTGATAGACGGGGAAGTTCGCGTCCTCGAACATCTCCCACGCGTTCCCGCTGAACGGGTAGTCGTCGTGGAGGCCGCGGTAGAAGCAATCGGTGGAGTAGAAGAGGCTGGAGTTCATCGGCACGTCCACTTTGGTGACGCCTTCGGCGATGACCTTGTAGGCGTTGACCGGCATTTCGCTCAGGTCGTTCGACCGCGCGATGGTCCACACATGGTAGGTGCCGTTGGGGACATCAAGGCGGAAGTTGAGCGTGCTGCCGGTGCCCGGGTCCGGGCAGCACAGCGCCCGCACGAAGTCGCGGCACAGATCATCCGGCCCGCCGAAGTCGCCGCTGTAGCGATACGGGCCGCCCGTCCACCCGAAGGGGCGGCTGCCACTCAGGGGATACGTGGTGCCGGCGGCGCAGGCGAAGAAGTCGGGCCAGCGCGCATCGCCGGGTCCGAAGTCGAACTTCCAGATATCGCGCGCCGCGTCGGCGTCCGGGTTATCCTGGACGTAGTCGAGGCGCATGTTGTCGAAGTAGACGGTGGTCGGATCGGTGTGCCCGTCCACGGTCACGTTGAAGTTGTTGATGTGGGCCAGATCGAGATACGCGCTGCCGTCGTTTAGCAGGAGGTTCTGAAGAGGCATCGTGAGGTGATTCACACCTGGGACGAGCGCCTTGTCGAAGAGGTAGCGCTTCACCCAACCTGTGCCGTGGACGGTATCGCTCACCTCAAGGTGCAACGTCAGGGCGTTGGAGGTGGGGTTCTCGACATCGAAGTAGAGACGATTGTAGGCCGACCAGTTGTTGGTGGGGAAGACGCTGCGCGCCATCCCCTCGTAGTCGCCGACCAGCATGTCAATCTGACAGCTCGAGGCCCCCTCGGTGGCGTGACTGGCGACGCGGGTGAGAGTGGACGGCTCCGGGGTACAGAGGGCGGGGCAGTTGCTGATGAAGCCGGTGGCCGACCAGGCGGCGAAGTCGGCGTCGCTCTCGAGGTCGGAGAGCATATAAGGAGCGGCGGAACAGACCACGGCGGAGCAGAGCAGCAGGAGAAGCATGGCACAACACAGCCGGATCGGACGCATCGGCGCGCCTCCCTTCTCGGAACGACAAGAGAGTGTAATGGGTCAATTCTACCTCGCGGGGAGGGGGGGCGCAAGGGGGAGAGCAAGTCGTCCTCACGGATAAGCGACTGGTTTAGACAGAGCACGGCAACCGACCCATTCTTGAGCCTAGAACGCGACGCGCATGATACCTGGCGCAACAGGCGTGAATGGATCGCTTCCTCAATTGGGACCGGAGGTAAGACGAAACCCACGGGCAGAACGACTTTGTCAGGTCTTGGCACGACGTGGTGCGCGTCGCGTACATACGGACGGAGGGGGACTCCTTACGCTGGGCAGCGTCGGAGTCCGTAGGCCGCTGTTCCCGCTAGCATCATCCGAAGGGGCGAGAGGGGTGACCGCGGGAACTTGGTCTGGCCGCAGCACACGTGACTCTGTGGGGTTAAGGAGGATCTGGAGATGGTGATGTTGTCGCACCGCAGTCGCCTGGCCGCAGTATTGTTGAGCGCAGGCCTGGTGCTCGCGTGGGCAATCGGCCAGTGTCTCGCCCGCTCACAACCCGCAGGGCCGTTGGGGCGCAGCCATGATACGCAATCCATAACTCAGCGCAGGGCCGCGCGCGTGACACAGGCGGAGCGGCAGGCCGCCGCGGATCGCCAGAGGCTGTCGGACCCTCAGGTGACCGCGCTGGCAACGCCCCTTCCCGGCGGTACGCCGAACTACTTCGGCCCGGAGCCGAACTGGGCCAACAGCCCGCTGCCGGCGGGCCCGGTCACCGGCCTCACGCTCACGAACGGGGGCACCGGGTACACCGCCCCGAGCGTTGTGATCACGGACGCCTACCACCTCGGCACCGGTGCGGCCGCTACCGCCACCGTGACCTCCAGGGTGGTGACCGGCCTGACGCTGACGCGCGGGGGCAGCGGGTACGTGGCTCCCCAGGTTACCATCACCGATGCGACCGGCACGGGTGCAACGGCCACCGCCACCCTGCTCGGCGGCGTGCTGACCGGCGGGATCAGCAAGTTCGTGGACTGGCTGCCGGGCCTGGGGCCTGGCGGCGCCAACACTCTGGGTCAGTACATTCCCATCGCGAACCCGGACACGACGACGTATTCGGGATCGGACTACTATGAGATCGGGCTGGTCGAATACTACGAGCAGATGCATCCGGACCTGCCCATCACCCGCCTGCGGGGGTACCTGCAGCTCAACCGAGGGACGGACGCGTTTGGGAACAACACCCTCGCGCCCGCGCCAGTGCATTACTTGGGGCCTCTCCTCATCGCCCAGAAGAATCGTCCGGTGCGCGTGAAGTTCACCAACATGCTCCCGACGGGGGCCGGGGGCGACCTCTTCATCCCGGTGGATACCACGGTGATGGGGGCCGGGAGGGGGCCGCTGGGGATGAGCGCCACTCCTATGAACTACACGCAGAACCGCGCCACGCTGCACCTCCACGGCGGCCTCACCCCGTGGATTAGCGACGGCACGCCCCACCAGTGGACGACCCCGGCAGGGGAGACGACGTCCTATCCCAAGGGCGTGAGCGTCCAGAACGTGCCTGACATGCCGGCGCCGGCCCCAGGGTCGCTGACTTTCTTCTACAGCAATCAGCAGAGCGCGAGGCTGATGTTCTACCACGACCATGCCTACGGGATCACCCGCCTCAACGTCTATGCGGGAGAGGCCGCGGGGTATCTGTTGACCGATACGACGGAGGAGGGCTTGATAAGCTCCGGCGTGCTTCCCGACCAGGGAACTCCTCTGGGCGTGTACCGATACGGGATTCCTCTGGTGATCCAGGACAAGACCTTCGTGCCGGACCCGGCGATCCTGACTGCCACCGATCCCACGTGGAACACCCCCCTCTGGGGCGGGAAGGGCAACCTCTGGTTCCCGCACGTGTACATGACGAATCAGAACCCGAACGACATCGCGGGGATCAACCCCTTCGGCCGATGGGATTACGGCCCCTGGTTCTGGCCAGTCTTCAACATGGTGAAGCACCCGCCGATCACACTCCCCGACGGGACGCTGATGCCCGGGACTCCCGACATCTCCATGGTGATGGAAGCGTTCCTGGACACCCCGATCATCAACGGGGCCGCCTATCCCGTCCTCCCGGTGCAGCCGAAGCCCTACCGGTTCCGGATCCTCAACGCCTGCAACGACCGCTTCCTCAATCTGCAGCTCTACTACGTGGACCCGGCGAACCCGACCGAGATCAAGATGGTCCCTTCGGTTCCGGGTATCTGGCCGGCCGGGTGGCCCACGCCTGATGGAAGAGATGGGGGCTGGCCCGATCCGACCATGGTGGGGCCGGCTATGATCCAGATCGGCACCGAGGGCGGCTTCCTACCGGCGCCGGTGGTGTGGCCGAACCTCCCCATCGGCTACGACACGGACCGCAGAAGCGTGACCGTGTTGAACGTCAAGGAACACAATCTCTTCCTGGGGCCGGCGGAGCGGGCCGACGTGGTCATTGATTTCTCCGCGGTTCCGACCGGCTCGACGCTGATCCTGTACAACGACGCGCCGGCGCCGGTCCCCGCGGCCGACCCGCGCGTTGACTACTACACCGGCCACCCGGACATGACCGCGACGGGC
The DNA here is from genome assembly GCA_964620055.1 of uncultured bacterium. Taxonomy (GTDB): domain Bacteria; phylum Armatimonadota; class Hebobacteria; order Hebobacterales; family Hebobacteraceae; genus CAZUGW01. Next base: position 11,390 of record CAZUGW010000001.1, on the reverse strand, counting down.
GGCGCGCCGCCGACTCTTCCTGGCTATGGCCCCAACACCCGGACCATCATGCAGTTCCAGGTCTCGGGAACGCCGTCGGCCCCCTTCAACCTGGCCCGGCTGCAGGCCGCGTTTGCCTCGACTAGCACGACCCAGGGCGTCTTCGCAGCTTCCCAGGACCCGATCATCGTGCCGCAGGCGGGGTACAACACCGCCTACAATGCGGTCTTCCCCTCCGACACCTCCGCCTATGCGAGGATCTTCAGCACCTCCTTGACCTTCACGCCGATGGGCGCTACCGGTCCGCTGACGATCAACTTCCAACCGAAGGCCATTCAGGAACTGTTCGAGCTGGACTATGGACGAATGAACTCCACCCTGGGGGTGGAACTGCCGTTCACGAACTCCCAGAACCAGACCACGATCCCATTCGGCTATATTGACCCGCCCACCGAGAGCATTCAGGACTCCATGGTCGCGATGTCGCCGGTGGCGGGGGACGGGACGCAGCTCTGGAAGATCACGCACAACGGCGTGGACACCCATGCCATCCACTTCCACCTCTTCAACGTGCAGGTGGTAAACCGCGTGGACTGGGCCGGGGTGGTGAAGCCCCCCGAGCCCAACGAACTGGGCTGGAAGGAAACCGTGCGGATGAACCCGCTGGAGGACGTGATCGTCGCCCTCCGGCCGGTCGCTCCCAAGCAGCCCTTCGGCCTTCCCAGCAGTGTCCGCCCGTTGGACCCGACCATGCCGCTGGGCTCCACGACGGGCTTCCTCGGCCTCGACCCGCTCACCGGAACTCCCGTCACTGTGACCAACCAACTCTTCAACTTCGGCTGGGAGTACGTGTGGCACTGCCACCTGCTGGGCCACGAAGAGATGGACATGATGCGGCCGGTCGTGTTCAACGTAGCGCGGGCGCTGCCGACCGCGCCGGTGCTGACCTATACGCGAACCACGACCCAGGTGAACCTCACCTGGACGGATGCCACGCCGCCCAGCGCGCCCTCGACCTGGGGCAACCCCGCGAACGAGATCGGGTTCCGCCTCGAGCGCGCCACCTTCAGTGCGAGCGGTCAGCTTGGCGCATACTCACAGATTGGAACGGCGCTGGCCAACCAGACCACCTATACCGATACCACCGCGGCCTCCAATACGACCTACAGCTATCGCGTCACCGCCTATAACACCGCGGGCGGCGCCACCTCCGCCCCGGTGATCGTGGGGGCGGTGACGCCGCCGCCGGTGGCTCCGACCAACTTGAAGGCCACGCTGCTGGCCGGCCCGCAGGTGGGCCTGACCTGGACCGACAACGCGACCACTGAGACCGGCTTCGT
>CAZUGW010000001.1:5920-10061 GCA_964620055.1 uncultured bacterium | reverse complement strand
GGCGCCTTGGCCACGCTGGCTACAGTGGGGCCGCGGAACAATACGGGGAGCGTAAGCTATACCGACACCACCGTGCTCCCCGGCAACACCTACTCCTATCGGGTAAAGGCCGTGAACGGGGGAGGTTCCTCGGCCTACTCCAACACGGTCACCGTGGTCATCCCCGGCGTAGCCGCGCCGGCCGCCCCGACCTTCCTGGGGGCGACGCTCCAGGCCGGGCCGCAGGTGCTGCTGACTTGGACGGACAACGCCACGACCGAGACCGGGTTCATGGTCGAGCGCGCGCTCGGCGGCGGGGCCTTCGCCACGCTGGTCACCCTCGGAGCGCGGGCCGCCACCGGCGGCGTGAGCTACACCGACACCGGAGTGCTGCCTGGCAACACCTACTCCTACCGGGTGAAGGCGATCAACTCCGGTGGCTCCTCCGCCTACTCGAACACGGCCACGGTGAGCGCGCCCAGACTCCCGACCGCTCCCTCCGGCCTGGCGGCGACGGCCGCGCGAGTGGGCGGCGGCAACAACGACCGGGTAACGCTGAGTTGGACGGATAACGCGACCAACGAGACCGGCTTCACGGTCCAGCAAGCGACGAACTCGACCTTCACGGCCGGGCTGACCAGCAGCACGGTCGCGGCCAACACTACCGCCTTCCAGACCGGCAACGTGCCGCGTCGAACGACCTACTGGTTCCGCGTCCGGGCGTTCAACCTCTCCGGCGCCTCTGCGTGGTCGAATACGGTGAGCATCACGACGCCGTAGCCCGCAGCGCTGGCAAAGACAGCAGAGGCGACCCGGGGGGTCGCCTCTGCGCGCGTCTGACTGTCGTATCGGTTAGTTGTACCGGAAATCCCGGTACTGATGTCGGATCGGATCGAGCGAGGTGCCGATGGCGACGATGTACCACTGGTTGCCGAGGCGGCGGAAGCGGTAGGAGACGTACACCGTCTGGCGACCCCCGTCCGGGTCGTAGAAGACGTGGCAACCGGCGACAAACATCTCGTGGCTGGAGATGAAAATCGGCGGGTCGAAGTTCAGGTCCACGGTGCTGCTGGTGGCCAGCGCGTCCGCGGTCATGGCGTAGTAGTCGTCGGTGGACGTGGTGTAGCTGTACTCGCCGTCGAAGTAGACCTGGACGTCCAGTTCGTCGGTGAGGTGGCGGGCGATGCGGTCTATGTCGTTGTCGAACCAGGCCTGGCGGATATCGCCGATGGCGCGCTGCGCGCCCCGCTCATCCACGCCGTAGCCGGGCGAGTAGTAGCGGTACGGGGTCTGGGGGGCATAGACGTAGTCGTCGGGGCTGACGTAGACGCGGGTCGGGTAGATCCACCCCGGGCAGTACCCGACGTAGTGATAGACGGACGGGTAGTAGCCCGGGTAGTAGAAGCCGAACCAGTACGGGTCGGACCAGTAGTAGCCGTAGTAGAAGCTAATCACCACCGCGGGATGCGGTAGGTAGCGGCTGCCATCCCAGTAGCCGTCGTAGTAGCCATCCCAGTAGCCCTGCCAGTAGTCGCTGGGGCCGCGGGGGATGAAGGTGTAGTAGTAGGTGGGGGCGCCGATCACCAGTTCAACACGGGTGTAGCTCAACCTGATGCGGTTGAGGTTGCTCCGCTGGATCAGGCGCGCGTCCCTCGGGACGAGGTTGCCGACGACGTCCCGCTGGATCCGCCCGCCCTTGGTGACCGACGGGGTGCGGGTGTTCTGCTGCCGCACTTCGGTGCGGAGTCGCTGCAGGAACGCGGTCTGCCGTTGGGCCGGGATGGTGGTGACCCGCTTCCCGGCCTCGGGGCCGCGGAAGACGGCCTCCGGGACGGTCAGCCGGCGGTTGTCCGGCTTCGAAGGCGATCCGGCGTTGCGTTCCGGCGCGGCCGGCCGCGGCTTCACGGCGTTCGGCAACTGCGGCTGAGGGCGCTCAGGCTTCGCGCCGTTCTGACCCTCAGGGGCCGACCATCGCCCCGGGGCGGGCCGCTGCCAGCGGTCCGGCTGGGCCGGCTGGGAGGGCGCGGAGGGCGGTTCACCCTGATTCGCGGGCGGTCGGTAAGGGGAACGGTAGCCAGGCCGAGACGGCTGGGTCGGCTCGGTTTGCGGCTGGGGCTGGTCGCCGCGGCGCAGGTAGGGGTTAGAGCGGTCGGTCGGGGTCGGCGGCGCGCCGGTCTGGGACTGGCCCGGAGCGGGGGTGCGACGCCAGCGCGGTCCCGCGGTCTGGCCGGCAGGCGGGGCCGTCTGCGGCTGGGCCGGCGGCTTGCCGGGCGGGCCGGTCTGGGGCTGGGCCTGGGCAGGAGCGCCCGGCTTGCCCTTCTCCTCGGGAACGCGCAAGCGACGGCCGCGCTCGGGCGGCGGCGCGGGCTGCTCCGGAGCCTGTGCGTTGGCGGCGGGGGCCGCCTGCTGGGTCGCGGCGGAGTCATCGGTCTTCTTGTCGTCCGCGAACGCGCTCCCCAGCGCGAACACGAGAAGAACGATGGCCGCCAGCGAAAGGATGGTGAACCAACGAACCTTTGCGCCAGACATTCTCGCCTCCCTCTTGGCGGCCTGGCATGGCCCACCTGAGGCCGCCGAGCAATCTTCCCCCTGTCGGTGTCACCCTATTCTACCTCAATCCCGGCAAGAATCAAACGTGGGAACACGCCCGCGAGGAGGTGTTCGTCACCGCGGCGCCCACTGCTCCGCAGCGACCTGGTGGGGTTGCTCTGACCCGCCTCGTCGGGCAGGACCGATACCGCGTCGTGCAGAACCAGACTTAGGGATATGGTGCATGGGTGATCGAGAGGACCGGAGGCGGCGCGTCTGCAGCGAGGCGCGCGCTGGCGCAGACAGGCTGCGAGGCGACCGCGCGCGCGGCGCGCCGGCCGGAGGAATGAGCGCGTGACCGCGGCCGAGATCATCGCCTGGGGCGGGCTGTTGGTGATGCTGTACGCCTACTTTGGTTATCCCCTCCTCCTGCTGGTTCTGGGAGCGCGGCGCCGGTTCCAGTGGGCCGAGGCGGGCGAGTACCGGCCCCGCGTGACGATCCTGTTCGCGGCGTGGAACGAGGCCGAGGTCATCGCCGAGAAGCTGGACAACTCCCTCTCCCAGGGCTACCCCTCCGAGTTGCTCGACGTGGTGGTGGTCTCCGATTGCAGCGACGACGGCACGGATGAGATCGTGGAGGAGTACGCGGCGCGCTCCGGTCGCGTGCGACTGCTGCGGGCGGCGGAACGGCAGGGCAAGTCGGCCGCGCTGAATCTGGGCGCGCCGGCCGCGCAGGGCGAGATCGTGGTCTTCACGGATGCCAACGCGGTGTTCGCGAGCGACGCGGTGGAATGGCTGGTGCGCCCGTTCGCCGACCCGCGCGTGGGCGCGGTGAGCGGGCAGTTGCATTACCAGGACGCGGGGGGCGCGGGACTATCGGAGAGCGCGTACTGGCGCTACGAGCAGCGGGTGAAGGCCGCGGAATCCGCGCTGGGTTCGCTGCTGGGGGCCAACGGTTCTATCTTCGCAATCCGGCGCGAGCTGTACCAATCGTTGCGCCCCCGCGACGTGAGCGATTTCCGTATTCCCTACGAGGCGCTGCTCCGGGGCCTCCGGGTGGTGCTCGAACCGCGGGCGAAGTCTTACGAGACGACCGCGGGCGATCTGTGGGGGGAGTACCGGCGCAAGGTCCGAATCATGGCGCGGGCGATTCCCACGATGCTGTCCCTGGTCGCGCCCACGCTGGCGCGCACACAGGTGATGGTGGCCTGGCAGTTGATCTCCCACAAAGTCCTCCGCGAGGTGCAGGGAGTGTTTTTCCTCGCCATGCTGGGCGGCGCGGCCTGGGGGGCGGCCTTGCACGATCTACCGCTGACCGTCTTCTTATTCCTCCAGCTTGCGCTGTTCCTGGCCGGGATCGTGGGATGGAGGGCGCCGGCGCGGGGGGCGCTCCGCAAGCTGCGGTTGGCGGCCCATTACAACATGATCGTGCTGGCCAGCGCGGGGGCCTTGTGGCTGTGGGTGACCGGGAGCATAAAGCCGACGTGGGCTCCGGCGCGGCCGGGCGGCGGGGCGGAGCCGTAGACGGCAGTCCCCTCCGTCGCAAAGTGCTCTCCCCGAGGCGCCGGGCCAAGACGAAGCCCCCGCTTTCGCGGGGGCTTCCAAGTTGGTCTCAGTTTAGCTTAGAGGGGGC
>CAZUGW010000001.1:246-5910 GCA_964620055.1 uncultured bacterium | reverse complement strand
CTGGAGGTGTACCGCGCGGCGGGAATGCGGTGACGAAGTCCGCCGCCGTGTCTCCCGGCCAAGAGGAAAGCCCCCGGTTTCGCGGGGGCTTCCGGGTTGGTTTCAGTTCAGCTTAGAGGGGGCGGACCTTGACAGCCCGCGGGCCCTTATCGCCGCGACCTACTTCGAGTTCTACGTCCTGGCCTTCCCGCAGCGTGCGGAAACCCTGGCCCTCGATCGCGGAATGATGCACAAATACATCACCCTGCGCGGTCTCGATGAAGCCGAAACCCTTCGCGTCGTTGAACCACTTGACCTTACCTTCGATCACCTGCCGATCTCCTTTCCGAAAGCTCGAACGCGGGAACGGAGGTCGGCACGTAGCACAACTGTTTCCTCATCCCGACTGTCCAACGGCTTTCCAAATTCGCGTGCACACCAGCACGTGGGTGGGTGCGCCCTCGGCGCACCGCCATGGCAACCCCCGCCCAAGGCAGGGCTGAACCATTGGGGGCATACTACCCGATGGACCGGGCCATGTCAATAACCCGGAACGAATTTGTAGCTGCACAGCGATTCTGTCCCCTTGAAAACGCACAGCGATTCTGTCCTCTCGGTTAAAGACGTGCGGTAAGTAGACCGCATGAGACACGAGGGACTGTACGTGAGTCACAAGGACATTCGACGCTGGGAGTTGCTGCAGAAGGTAGGGGACGGAAAGCTGACGCTGTGCCAGGTCACGGAGGCGCTGGGGGTGAGCTACCGGCAGGCGAAGCGGCTGAAGGCGAAAGTGATGGCGGAGGGCCTGCGGGGGCTGTTGCACGGCAATCGGGGCCGGCGGGCGCATAACCGGAGCGAGGAGGCGCTGCGGGCGCGGGTGCTGGAACTGTCCAAGGAGCGCTACTTTGACTTCAACGACGCGCACTTCGCGGAGCTGCTCGGGGAGAGGGAGGGGATTGTATTGTGTCGGGAGACCGTGCGCCGTTGGCGGCGAGCCGCAGGAGTGCCGCCCAAGCGCAAGCACCATCCCCCGAAGCACCGCAAGCGCCGGCCCCGCAAGGAAGCCGAGGGGCTGATGATGCTCTGGGACGGCAGCCCCCACCACTGGTTCGGCAAAGAGTGTCCCCCCTGCTGTTTGATGGCGGCGATAGACGATGCCACCGGGAAGGTGCTGGCCGCGTTCTTCTGCCCGGCTGAGACCTCCTGGGCCTATCTGAAACTGCTGGAGCAGGTGGTGCTGCGCTGGGGGGTGCCCGCCAGCGTCTATCAGGATCGGCACGGCGCCCTGAAGCGCAATGACGACCACTGGAGCCTTGCAGAAGAACTCGCGGGCAAGCAGCACCCCACCCAGGTGGGAGCGGCGCTGGAGGCCTTGGGTATGCAGCCCATCTTCGCTTTGAGCCCCCAGGCCAAGGGGCGGGTCGAGCGGCTCTTCAACACCCTCCAGGATCGGCTCGCGGCCAGCTTGCGGCTCGCTGGCCTCACCGAGATTGCCCCAGCCAACGACTTTCTGCCCGGCTTTCTGCAGGCTCACAATGACCGCTTTGCTCAGGCGGCCGCGCAGCCCGAGCCGGTGTGGGGTAAGGCTCCAAAACCAGCAGAACGAGAGCGCCTCCTCTCGTTGTGTTATCCCGCGAAGGTGAGCCCGGATAACGCGGTGCGTTTGGATGGGATGATCCTGGACATCCCCCCGGGTCCAAACAAGAGAAGCTATGCCAAACAGCCCGTGGAAGTGCGCCAACTCCTCGATGGCCGCTGGCGGGTGTACTCTCGCGACCGCGTCATCGCCCAGGCTCCCGCCACCCAGATCGCCGAACTCACCCGCACGCGCACTCGGCGCAAAGATATCCGCGCTGCCCACGATGACCTCTGGGTCTTCCTTGCTTCAAGACCTTCGACACAGGAGCTGGATCTGCTTGATGAACTCAGCGCCGGCCGGCCTCCCGCCTCCGTCCGTCGGGCGGGCCCAGGAGGCACAATAGGGGCTACCAGAATCGCCTGATGGGGACATTTTCCCTTCGCAAAAGAGGGGACATTATCGCTGTGCTATAACATAACCCGGAACGAATTATCCTGCCCTCCCCGGCTGGTTTCCAACTTGGAGGGTCCTGCTGCCACACAACTCACCCCATGCACGGAGGCGACGCGACTGCGACAGGTCCGGGGTGGAGGGACGCCGAAGGAAGGGGCGGCGTGGAGGTGATGGCGATGGACGACCGCGGCGCGAAACGGACGCGGATCACCGTAGTGGACTACGACGCGGAACACTATGAGGAGCGGGAGCTGACCGATCCTGCGGCGTGCGCTGCCTATACGGGCGGACCGACGGTCACCTGGGTGAACGTGGACGGGCTGGACGACGTGGCGACGGTGGAACAGGTCGGCAAGTGCTTCCAGGCCCACCCGCTGATCCTGGAGGACATCCTCAACACCAGCCAGCGTCCCAAGCTGGACTTCGAGCAGGACAAGTATCTCTTCATCGTGCTGAAGATGTTCCAGCCCGAGCAGACCGGCGAAGTGGTTCCCGAGCAGGTGAGCCTGCTGCTCAATCGGCACAGCGTGGTCTCGTTCCAGGAGCAGAAGCGGGAGGGCGACGTCTTCGACTCGATCCGCAAGCGGCTGCACAACGGGGAAGGGCGGATCAGACAGGCGGGACCGGATTATCTGGCCTACTCCTTGCTGGACGCGGTGGTGGACGGGTACTTCGGTGTGGTCGAGCAGTCTGGCGAGCGGGTGGAGGACCTTGAGGAGGAGTTGGTCCGCAATCCCGACCCCGACACCCTGCACCGCATCTACACCCTGCGGCGGCAATTGCTGGTGCTGCGCAAGGCGATCTGGCCGCTGCGGGAGGTGGTCTCCGAGTTGCAGCGGGGGGACTCGCCGCTGATCGCGCCGGACACGCAGATCTACCTCCGCGATCTCTACGATCACGTCTTCCAGGTGATGGACACGGTGGAGACGTTGCGGGAGATGGTGGCGGGGATGCTCGACATCTACCTCTCCAGCATCAGCAACCGGCTGAATGAGGTGATGAAAGTCCTCACCATGTTCTCCACCATCTTCATCCCACTGACGTTCATCGTGGGGATCTATGGGATGAACTTCGTCCACATGCCGGAATTGCAATCGCAATGGGGCTATCCCAGTGTGTGGGTGGTGATGACGCTGGTGTCGGTGACGATGCTGTACTACTTCCGGCGGAAGAAGTGGATCTAGCAGTTGGGAGGCGCCGTTATGTCCGACGTGCCCAGGCCGGAGTATCCTCGCCCCCAGTGGGTGAGACAGCAATGGCTGAACCTGAACGGGGAGTGGGAGTTCGCGGAAGACCCGCAGCTCTCCGGCGAGGAGAAGGGGTGGGCGTCGGGACAGGCCTTCAGTCAGCGCATCCTCGTCCCGTTCGCGCCGGAGTCATCGCTCTCCGGGATCGGCAACACGGACTTCATGACCGGCGTGTGGTATCGCCGCACGTTTCGCCTTCCGGAGGCGTTGCAGGGCCGGCGCTGTCTTCTTCATTTCGGCGCGGTGGACTATGAGGCGAAGGTGTGGTTGAACGGCCAGCCGGTGGGCGAGCACCGGGGCGGGTACACGCCGTTCGCGTTCGATATCACCCCGTATCTCTGGGAGAGCGGCGAGAACGAGTTGGTGGTGTGCGCGGTGGACCGGACGCGCAGCCCGCGGCAACCCACTGGCAAGCAGTCGCAGCAACTCCACTCTAACGGGTGCGTCTACACCCGCACCACGGGCATCTGGCAGACGGTCTGGCTCGAACCCGTCCCGGAGACCTACCTCCAACGCGCGCGCCTAATCCCCGATCTGGACAACGGCCTGCTCACCGTGCGGGTGTGGACCGCGGGGGCGGCGGCGCGCTATCAACTGCAGGCCGTGGCGCGCCAGGGCGGCGACCCGGTGGCGACCGCGGAGGGGGTGACGCAGGGCAGCTTCGCCACGCTGTCTCTCGCGCTCAAGGACGTCCGCCCCTGGTCGCCGGAGGATCCGCACCTCTATGACCTCCAGCTCAACCTGCGCGAGGGCGAGCGCATCGTGGACAGCGTGGGGAGCTACTTCGGGATGCGCAAGGTGCATCTCGCGCCGCCGGCGATCATGCTCAACAACCGGCCGGTGTTCCAGCGCCTGGTGCTGGATCAGGGGTACTACCCGGACGGGATCTACACTGCACCCAGCGACGAGGCCCTGCGGCGGGACATCGAGCTCTCGCTCGCGTTGGGGTTCAATGGCGCGCGGCTCCACGAGAAAGTGTTCGAGCCGCGCTTCCTCTACTGGGCCGACAAGCTCGGCTACCTGGTGTGGGCGGAGTACCCGAACTGGGGCGTGGACGACACGCGGGCGGAGGTGTTGGAGCGGATTCTGCCGGAGTGGCTGGAGGCGGTGGAGCGGGACTTCAACCACCCGAGTATCGTCGGCTGGTGTCCGTTCAACGAGACCAGCCGCAACGTGCGGGAGGGGCTGCTACGCACGGTGTATCGCGTCACCAAGTCCGTTGACCCGACCCGGCCGGTGATTGACACCAGCGGCTACACGCACGTCGAGACCGATGCGGACGACGCGCACGACTACGAGAGCGACGCGGAGGTGCTGGCCGCGCATTACCGCGACTTCGCCGCCGGCGGCCAGCCCTGGCGCAACCGCGAAGAGGACGCGCCGCATCGCGGGCAGCCGTTCTTCGTGAGCGAATACGGCGGCATCTGGTGGAACCCCGGCCAGGCGGACGACCAGGCCTGGGGCTATGGCGATCGCCCCAAGAGCGAGCAGGAATTCCTTGCCCGCTACCGCGCGCTGACGGAGGCGCTACTCTTCCACCCGCGCATGTGCGGGTTCTGCTATACGCAGCTCTACGACATCGAGCAGGAGGTGAACGGCCTGCTCACCTATGACCGCAAGTCCAAGTTCGACCCCGCGCTGATCCGGGCGGTGAATGGGCAGAGGGCGGCGGTGGAGGGGTGACGAGGTGGCAGGCGTCCGTCACACGACCCGTTGACGAAAGCTGCAAGGCGGCCTAGACTAGGTGAGGTAGATCTGGGAAAGACGCGGAGCGGTGACACTGCCTGCCAAGCATCGGGGTGGAGGGTTGCGACGTGGACCTGTTAGAGCTCTTGGAGAGCAAGCGAGACGAAATACTCCGCATCGCCCAGGCGCACGGGGCGCGAAATGTGCGCGTCTTCGGCTCCGCCGCGCGCGGTGACGCGGACGAGACGAGCGATGTGGACTTCCTGGTTGAGTTCGATCCGGGGACGAGCCTGCTGCAGCATGGCGCGATGATCGCGGAGTTGGAAGAACTGCTCGGCCGCAAGGTGGATGTGGCCCCGGAGAAGACGCTTCGCGAACGTGTCCGGGACAGAGTCCTGCGGGAGGCCGTGCCGCTGTGAGAGATGAACAGGCGAGGCTGCTCGACATCCTGGAGGCGATCGAGAAGATCGAGCGCTATTCCCACGTCGAGCAGGACAGATTCGCGCGCGAGGAGTTGATCCAGACGTGGATGGTATACCATCTTCAGGTCATCGGGGAGGCCGTTACGCAGCTATCAGACGAGTTCCGCTCCCAGCATCCTGACATCCCCTGGCGTGCGATTGCCGCGATGAGAAATGCTCTGGTTCACGCCTACTTCCGCGTCGACCTGGACGAGGTGTGGAGCGTGGTGAAGAAAGACCTGCCGAACCTCAAGGCCCG
>CAZUGW010000001.1:0-236 GCA_964620055.1 uncultured bacterium | reverse complement strand
CATGCCCTGACTCTAGTAGTAATGGCTTGCTTTTTTCGGCCCTCTGGCACTGTCGCCCCTCCTTATGGTAATATCCTCGTGGCGCGCCCGGCCGTACCACTCCTCGGCGCGCCTTGGTGATGCTATGAACCTCTCACCCGAGAAGCAGTTGGAGCTGATCCGCGCCCATACCATTGACCTCCGCCCGGAGGAGGAATTGCTGGAGAAGCGACGCTCCGGCCGGCCTCTGCGCGTGA